>CAZSIG010000157.1:2185-7859 GCA_964606195.1 uncultured Anaerolineales bacterium | reverse complement strand
CTTCGCCAAAAATGGGCTTTTGAGTATAAGAAGAGTGCCATAACCAGTGGACTAATCTTATAGTAGCAGGAACCTATGATGGAGATTGTAGCACTCTTACACATTTTTGTACCTTATCTGAATGCCCCGACGGTGCGGCAAATGGAACACATTATCACCGCGATTTTGACGATGAGCGGGCGGGTGACGATGTTAGGCATCTCGCGGTGGACGGGCAAAGGTCGCTTATATTTCGTTTACCGCGCGTTCAGCCAACCGCCGCGCCAGCGTCTGAGTGCCGGTGTGTTCATAGTAGTTAGTAGTCATATCCAGAAATGCCGCTAAGTAGTCTAGCTTGCCTTCGGAAAATTCTACAAATTGGTCAATACTACCCAAAATCTTGTCTAGGGTTATCCCGCGTTCCTCGATAAAACCGCTCATCCAATCACGCGTCGAGTTGAAGCTCTTGGTGACAAAGTTCAATTTGCCTGACGCGTTGTCACCGGGGATGTAATCGCGAATTTTTTGATACATCTCGTTCTTCTCTAACTGCGGCGGATCCATTTGTTGAAGCTGAGAAGATACTTTGCCAATGAAATCTGGGCCCAAAGGGATGATCCCATCGATGCTGATCAGCGCGGTCATTCGCATGAGCGACTCGCCGCTGTAATCCGACAACGATTTCACGAAATCGCCGATGCTGTCCCCCGGAATGCCGTTAATCAAGCAGAAAGCCGCCAGCTCCGCGACTAATTTCAAACTCAAATCCAGAGTTTGTAAAGTATCCTCTTTAGGAGTGAGGCGACTGAGGAACGACAGGAAGCCGATCCTTTGCCCAACCTTGTGAGCCAGCGCGGCTTTAGCGAGGTTATCATCTATACTATCGACAGTGCGATAGAGCCAGAGGGCACGTTGATAACCTTCCTTCTTATCATTGTATAGCCAAATGGCGCGTTCTCCAATCTTTTGAATCCATTCCTCATCGGTCTCGCCCGAGACAGCGCGAATGGTGTTTTCGAACCCGACCAGGTTTTGCCACTCGCCCGGCATAGCGAAATCGAGCGCGTGAAGCACACGTGTGGTGATGTTCTGTGATGGCAGTTCGTCAATTATTTCATAAATAGGCTTTTTCTTACCCATGAGTTTCTCCTTTTCGTAGATGCTACACAGGTTGTCGTGCAACCTGATATTGACTAATTACCTCCTACTTTAGATTAGCAAGTCCGTCTAGGTCAAATTCTTGAAGCCAGTGCTCGCGGTCAACCTCATCAAAATCTGCCGATTTGGAACGTACCTGCACCTGAAAACGATCAGCCACTAAAATGGCTGTCCCTTTACTGCCGACCGCCGCGATGGGGTACTCCGCCAACCTTTCAGCAGTATCTTTGAACTTCTCTACCGCGCTGGGATTATTCGCGGTGTCGGAGACAGATAGAGTAGCGATTTCTTCACCATCTTGCTTGAGTTTAGCTTCGGCAAATCCGTTTTTTTCCTGCGTGTAGACGACGTCGAAACCTAAATCCTTATCCGGTTTGGGGAAGAACTTGTTGAACGCGCTACCCGGCAACGCATCGTCCAAAGTAGCTTGTCCTCCGGTGCTCGCCTCTTGCGCGTCGTCCCACCGCGAAGGCGTTGGCGTGCCTCTGCAAGCTGGTAAGAACATCAGCAATATCAACAGAGAGAGAACTAAAAATTTGTGTATCTTTGAACTTTTCATTATTACCCTCCTTTTATCTATACTACTGATTGACTAATAAATTTAATATTAGATACAGATTTACACTTAGGGACATCTAAATCAGTGGAAATCTGTGCAAATCAGGGTCCCTTTTAGAAAGTAGATTATTAGGTTGATTACCAGCGACGCGGTTTATAAATCCAACTTCAGATGTAGCTCGCGTAACTGAGTTGGTGATACGTCTGACGGCGCGTGAGTCATCAGGCATGAGGCTTTTGCAGTTTTGGGGAACGCGATAACAGAACGGATATTCTTCTCATTTGCAAGCATGGCAGCGATGCGGTCAATGCCCGGCGCGATACCACCATGCGGTGGAGCGCCGTATTGAAAAGCGCGCAGTAAATGCCCAAACTGTGCCTCTGCCAGTTCGGGTGAGATCTGCAATGCTTTGAACATCTGCTCTTGGCGGTACCTTTCGTGGATTCTGATGCTGCCACCGCCCAATTCCCAACCGTTGGCTACAATGTCATATGCCTTAGCGCGCACTTTACCAGGATCAGTTTCCAGTAAGTGCCAATCCCTATCCATCGCGGAGGTAAACGGGTGATGCTTCGCCGTCCAGCGTTGCCCTTCATCATTCCATTCTAGTAGTGGAAACTCCACAACCCATGCAAATGCCATCACCTCGTCATCGCGCAAGCCCAGCCTATCACCCATGTCCAGCCTTAACTGTCCCAGAATAGAGGCTACAAAGTCAGGCTCATCCGCGACGATGAGCAACAAATCACCTTGCTCCGCACCGGTGCGTTCGGTAATGCCTGTCTTCTCCGCGTCGGAGAGGAATTTGAGAATCGGGGCTTTCATCTCGCCCGCTTTGTACACGACCCATATCAACCCCTTCGCGCCGTAATCCTTCGCGGTCTGGACTATCTTGTCCAGTTGAGCGCGCGGCAGTTCCGCGCCGCCGGGGACGCGAATGGCTTTTATCTGCCCACCTTTATCCACAGTACCGCGAAACACCCCGAACTCACTTTCAGTGAATAGATCAGTTAAGTCCACGAATTCCATTCCGAAACGGATGTCAGGCTTATCGCTTCCGTACTTCGCCATCGCCTCCGCGTAAGTGAAACGCGGGAACGGTTTTTGTTGTATTTTTTTCGTGCCGATTCTCTCAACCAAGCCGATGAATAAATTCTCGGTTAGTTGCAAGATGTCTTCCTGTTCTACAAAGCTCATCTCCAGGTCAAGCTGCGTGAACTCCGGTTGACGGTCGGCGCGTAGGTCTTCATCGCGAAAACAGCGCGCGATCTGGAAATACTTCTCGAAGCCCGCGACCATGAGTAACTGCTTGAGTTGCTGCGGCGATTGGGGCAACGCGTAGAATTGTCCCGGATGTACGCGGCTCGGTACGAGATAATCCCGCGCTCCTTCGGGCGTGCTTTTGATGAGAATCGGCGTTTCGATCTCCAGAAAACCGCGCTCGCTCAGCCAATCACGAATGAACTTGATGATCTCGTGGCGCATGATGATGTTACGCTGCATACGCGGGCGGCGCAAATCTAAATAGCGATATTCGAGACGCAGAATTTCCTCTACGTCATTGTCGCGGTTAATGTAAAAGGGTGGAGTCTCTGCCGCGTTCAGAGTGACGATTTCATCCGCTAAAACCTCAATTTCTCCGGTTGGCAAGTCTGGGTTGATGGAATCATCTGGGCGGGCGCGAACTGTTCCGCGCGCTTGTATTACATATTCGCTGCGCGCTTTTGCAGCTTCATCATGCGCCTGTGCGGACATTTCTGGATTACATACTACCTGAGTAATTCCGGCGCGGTCGCGTAGGTCTAAAAATACTACGCCACCATGATCGCGATAATTGTTTACCCAGCCTGCCAGAGTGATTTCTTGCCCAATATGTTCTTTTCGTAATTCTTCACACGAATGTGTCTTCAGCATAGTTTTGCTCCTCTTCGACTAAAATTGAAGGCTAGGGACGGGAATTAGTCCGTTCCACTAGCCGGATCATCCAAATAACTTTGTAGTATTACTGCTGCTGCCGCGGCGTCTATGGTTTCTCGGCGGTGTTTACGACGCGTGCCCGCGGCGATCATCATCTCCTGTGCCTCTGCGGTCGAAAATTCCTCATCCCATAATATGACCTCAACCGCGACGCGGGCGCGTAACTCGCGAACATACTCTTCTGCCAATCCTGCCTGCGTACCCACTGTGCCGTTGAGCAATCGTGGATAACCGACCACCACTCGCGCGACTTCCCATTCCTCTATCAAGCGCATCACCGCGATGAACTTGTCCTCTTTAGCTAAATCGATGACACACAGCGGGCGGGCTAACATGCCTAACAGATCGCTGATCGCTACTCCTACGCGACGATTGCCCAAGTCCAGGCACAAAAACCTTTTCATGTTTGACGTAAATAGTTAGCAGCTAGCTTTTAGACCGAACCAGTCTTCAGAGCGCTAAGCATGGGTAACTGGCTGCTGACAGCTGAACGCTGCGGGCTAACCGCTATTAATAATTACTCCTCTGCCAAGCGCTGATATACATAAATACGGAAGGGGAACCAAGGAACGCGCCCTAACCAATTGGGTGATACTTTTATCTCCGGTTCTCCTGCCAATGGTAGTCGATTGCGCAAAATCTCATGTGATTCGTGAATAGTCTGCCACCGAATCAGTTCGCGTATCTGTCCTACATCAATTTGCGCTACCGCGAACCCTGTAGCTCCAGCATTGAAGGTTATGGTGTTGCCTTCAACGGTCATCGCGTCTTCGATTCGGAAATTCAGATTCTCAGGCAGTAGTTCGTAACCCGCTGGAATTTGATTTTCAAGTTGACGCAGTGCTAATTTATTTGCATCGGCGCGATTGATTACTGCACCACGCGCCATCACGCGTAGAGTCAGGTTAAGGAATTCTGCCGGTTCATCTGGATTTTTATCATAGATTTCATCAATAATGTAAGTTACAGTAACCGTTTCGGGAACCAAGAATTCCTGCTCTTCCAACTCTTCTTGCAATGTAGTTTGCGCCTCTTGATGTAACCGTTGTACCAGTAACCTACGCAAGCGTTCTTTGTCCTCATTGGATACCGTCGCGGTGCGCGATACCGCGCCTCCTTTCGTGGCGCTGTCGTTGATGACGCGGGCTTTAACCGCTAGTGGTCCCTCGATGGTGTTAATCGTCAATGCACTAACGTTGCCCGACGGTCCAGGCTCAACCGCGATGACGCGCGCCTCCGCCGTGCCGTTGGGGGGCAAGATCACAGTTTCCACGGTGTTAAAACGCACGTTTACGCCCGCGCTGGTGCGGACGACGGTCCCCTCGGGAATGGTGATCTCTTCGCTCAGTTGATTGATGAAAACTACAGTCCCCCCAGCCCGCGTATCAGCCATATCCTTCTGACCGGTCGTCGCGGTTTGTTCCGTACCTTCTACTTTAATCTCGACTACGCGCGCGGGAATCTCTACTGTCTCTTCGTTGACCTCCTCAATGTCAGGGTTGGCGCGAATTACCATAGAAGCGCTGACCGCTTCGACCCCCGGCTCAATGGTCACTTCCGCGCTGGGGACAATCAAGACTACAGCCATGATACCGATAACGATTAAGGCTAGGGCGAATGTGGCTGCCAATATCTGTTCTCCCAGACGCGCGGACATGCGTTTGGGAACGGCGAAATCCTCACGCGAACTGGCTGGAATGCGTGGCTTCAATGGTTTACCTTTCCATCTCCCGCGTTGTCCTAGTCCCTCTGATGAGTAGACGCGAAAACCCTCTTCACGTGCCAACTGGCGAATGACGCTGTCTTTAGATACGATGGCTACTTCCAGTGCCAATTCCGCAGCAGTGCGATACAGTAATCTTAAATTGAGCGGGTCGCGAAACTCTTTATTCCCGTGCGGGATAACCAGTAATACTTGTTTAACCTGTGCCCATTCCAGGCGTTCTCGCGCGACGGTGATATTGTCTTCTTTTTCGAGATAAATGATTTGTGCCATTATGT
>CAZSIG010000157.1:0-2085 GCA_964606195.1 uncultured Anaerolineales bacterium | reverse complement strand
CTAACTCTTCATTCGGTACAGAGGCTTCGTCAGGTTTGTCGGAGATGCCGAAAAGCAGCACGCCGCGATCTTTCAGCGTTTGTGCTGCTTCCGCGACTTCTCGCGTTACTAGAATCTCCTCCTGTAACATTTTTTCCACTGGTGTATCTTCGGGCAGACTGTCCATGCGCGCTATTGTTGTCAGATATTCCTGAAAGCGGAAACTCTTGAACGGCGTGGGATCGCCCTTCTCCAAATTGTCCTGTACTTCGCGGTGTACTATGGACAATCCGCCGGTGTTCGGTACGCGGTCGCGACATAGTTCGACGAAATCGTTGAAATCGTTGATGCGTTCTCCTCGCAAATCTTTCAGGAGTTTGTCATAATCATACACCTCCGCGCTGAGCATGAGTGAGATGTACGCGAGGTAGTCTTGGTTGTCGGCGGTGAAGTAATGATATTTTTGCCGATTCAATTCGTCATAAATCGTACTAAATCGCTCTTCCTGAAACGCGTCGCCCAAAATCTCCGCGACGGTGCGGCGCACTCCCTCAACCCGCGCGCGATCAATCGCCTTATCATTGCGACCGCGCGCCCCTATCGCGGTTTTGTCCATATCCACTAGCGCGGCGGCCTCCGCGTCTAATGGATAATCGCGCTCCTTCAACCACGCCAGAAAATCGCTCAGCGCGTCCCAGCGATTGGCGGACATAACATCATCTTCGATTTCCACGCGGCGCGGTTCGCCAGCTTTTTCGTTGCCGATGAACCCCAACACTGACCAATAGGCGCGAAAGTTGCGCAGAGCAGTGCCGTCGTTCATCAGGGTATCTCCAATGTACATCAGGCGTTTAATCGGTTTGTCAGGATGGCGTAATTTCTGCGCCGCTTTTAGAATGTGGCTCACTATCTCCGCGTACTCCGGGGTGGTCTTGCGCGGGATGGTGTTCGTGCTTTTTCCCAGTTCGCGTTGTATCTTCGATAAAGATGGCAGCCGTTGATCTATCGGCTCCAGATTGCGGTATACTACGAAATTGTCTAAAAATGTGGATAAAGTTGTCCGATTGGTCATTGTTTCTCTCCTGATAAATGTGATTTTTATGGTTCGAGCGGTACCAATGGTTCGCCTAGTTTTATAACATCATCGGGGGATGTTTGGGCATTCAATGTGGTTGCCGCAGTTGTGAATGACCAAGTGTAGGTTTGGCTATTAGCGGTTATTGATACCTGATAAACCGCGCCTCGTTCTAGCGGGGCGCGGGGCATTAGCACAACGGCATCGCGAGTATTTAATATGCTTCTACCGAGTTGCTGAGCACTGCCGTCTGGGTTAGTGTAATTAGTCTCATCAAACACGCAATGCTCTTGAGGAGCGCCATCCTTTGACAATGAATGCGCGGTCACACTGGGGACTGTGCTGCGGGATCCCAATTGCAGCATGATAGGAGGCCCGCTCGGCGCGGTGTATCCCGAACAACTGGTCAACGGATCAGGCCACTCGCTGCCTCCGTAACTCAGTAGGGGCATCGTCATTCCGTTTGCGGGGAAGTAAACAGGGAAACTAACTATAGCGGGCACGTTGCCCAAACCGCGTAGTACGTCCAGCGTCGCTGCCATCTGCCATCCACCATCAGCCTCGCGGTAGCTGCCGAACCCCGATTGTTCTAATCGAGGATCGATGATTCCTAGAGCGTGAAATGGCCCGCTCATCCATGAATCAATGGAGTATTCATCTGAAGCGGATGTACTGCTGCTGACCATCACGTTACCGTTTTGCGCGGCTTCACGGCCTTCGGGAGTATACCATGGATTACCTGTATCTTCGTCATGCCCTATATAATCATTTTTCACGCAATACCGCGCATGTTTCCAACAGCCGTCGCTCCATGTCGCGTTGTTAGTTGCGGGGGGAAGTTGTGCCAGCGCGCGATAGTAGTTCATGTAAGCCAACCAATCACCGGAGGGAGGCGGTGTTACCTCTGGAGTGACGGGTTCGGGGGTAGTTGTAATTGTTGGAGTAGCTGTGTCGGTTGGCACAGTTGTATCTGTAGCGGTAGGTGTCTGTGTGGGAATAGGCGTCGGCGCGGTGTAGTTTTTGGCTATTAA
>CAZSIG010000156.1:0-7859 GCA_964606195.1 uncultured Anaerolineales bacterium | reverse complement strand
TCTGTTACGCGGGGCGACTTCCCCCAGCACGCTTCAGCGTGCTTTTTATAGCAGCCCCGAATTCATTCGGGATTCATTCGGGGCAATTCGGGGCACATTCGGCATTCGGGGCGCTCTCTAGCCTCCCGCAGGTCTAAAAATGAACCCACGGGAGGCTATTTGCTTCCGCACTCTCTACGTTTTACGCATCACACTTCACATCTCACGCGCTACACATTACTTCCCGCGTCCGCGCCGTCACCTGATATTCATACTCCACGTACATCCCCGCGAAGCGCATGAAACAGCGCAGCGCGCCGCGCAGCTCCTCCTGATCCTGCGCCTCCGCCACCAACGCCCGTAGTTCCGTGCGCTGTGTCTGATTCAACGCCCGCCAGAAATCCTGCGCGGTCAACCCCAGCACATTCTCCGATTTGACAGCCACCATAATTTTGCCTCCTTTATGGCGCGGCAACTGCCCATCCCGCCCTCTACACCCAGCTTCATGGTTTCGAATGACCTTGTGTGCTATGGGGACTTTATGTTATAATGTACTGCGCCATGTCGCTAGGTAATGCTAGCGGTTTGGTAAGTCGCGTGGGTGTTATGGCATCCACGCGGCTTTTTCGTTGCCGACTTATAAAAAGTTGTTAAAGATGGAATTATGATAGCACATTTACGCGAAAAAGGCAAAATCGCGGCGCGGTCAGGTGCCGGCGAGTAGTGGTGAAGAAATAAGCGATAGGGAAAAGTAATACAACAATTTAACCACTAAAAAGGTTACTCTCAATAATACTCATACGCGGTCAAAACACCATCATACGAAGTAAAGGTTGCCTTAGTGTCCTTTGTGGTTGAATAATTAGAGTTTTTTGGGAAATAAGGTCGTGTTTGGGGATAGGGCTTGCTACGGGATAGTTTATGTGGTATACTCAAATTGGGGCAACTCAGCGGTGCGTAATGCCGACGTAGGGCGGCTTTCTTAGCCGCCGTTCTAGATCATTAGCACCCCCAACGGCAGGTATGGAAACCTGCCCTACCCCACTAAAGATTTTGACCACGCGGTTTGGAGTTTGAAAAAGCCCTAGAGGTTAACATGACTAGATTAATTACAGAGATGGTAGGAGAAGAATCTTACAACTATTATCCGATGGGTAAACACGTAGTGCGCGCTCCGGATATTTGTGGCGGACGTCCCACATTCAAATATACGCGCATTGAAATCACCGGCACCCTAGATCGCCTAGCAGCGGGTGAGAGTCTGAATAATATTGTAGCCGGTTATCAAGGACGCGTTTCGCGAGAAGCTGTCATTGAAGCGATAAATTTGATTGCGGGGCAATTTGTCGCTACCCTTCCCAGGTTGGAGCTAGAGGCAACCCGATGATTGTATTGGATGAGCAGTTATTGGGGCGCGATGTGGATATAAAAATCGCGCAATGGTATCGCGGCGCGGTATGTTTCATCATCGATTTGCGCCCGAACACGGTCATCAAAGATGACGCGATCCCCGTGTTATTGCAACAGCAGAATGAACCCACTTTTGTTACTATCAACGAACAGGACTTTTGGCGCAAGGTAGCAATCAACAACAAGTTTTGTGTGGTATGCTTTGCTTTACCAGATTCGCGAGTTAATGAGATTCCAGCGCGATTGCGCTCTCTGTTTCGTCAGTCGCTGTTCAAGAGCAAAAGAGCGCGTGTAGGGAAAGTAATTAGAGTCACCGATCACACAATTAGTTACTACACTTTCGCTGATAAAAGAGTACGTAAGGTATGATAGAACTTACGCAGATTTCAGACTTCCGAAGTTTCGGAAAACTTCGGAAGTCTCCACCCGCGTTCATTGGCATTCATTAGTAGTCATTTATACCCCCTCGCGCAGATTTAATGTGAAGTTGCGTAAGTCCTATATGAGTAATGCAACAAGTCCCCGCGTACTTGGAAACAGGTGCGCGGGAGCAAAGTTAGCTTAGCCACTCCAAAATCGCTGACACGAAAAGGTGCCCGGCACTTCGACTTCGGAAAGTGCCAGGCACCTTCACGCATCACGCCGCACGTACCATCTCCCGACCCCGCGCCGTCACCTGATATTCATACTCCACGTACATCCCCGCGAAGCGCATGAAACAGCGCAGCGCGCCGCGCAGCTCCTCCTGATCCTGCGCCTCCGCCACCAACGCCCGTAGTTCCGTGCGCTGTGTCTGATTCAACGCCCGCCAGAAATCCTGCGCGGTCAACCCCAGCACATTCTCCGATTTGACAGCCACCATAATTTTGCCTCCTTTATGGCGCGGCAACTGCCCATCCCGCCCTCTACACCCAGCTTCATGGTTTCGAATGACCTTGTGTGCTATGGGGACTTTATGTTATAATGTACTGCGCCATGTCGCTAGGTAATGCTAGCGGTTTGGTAAGTCGCGTGGGTGTTATGGCATCCACGCGGCTTTTTCGTTGCCGACTTATAAAAAGTTGTTAAAGATGAAATTATAATAGCACATTTACGCGAAAAAGGCAAAATCGCGGCGCGGTCAGGTGCCAGGCACTTCGACTTCGGAAAGTGCCTGGCACCTTTACGTTTCACGCCTCACACACTATCGCCCATCATCGCCATAAATCTCTTCCCGGCACAAAGTTCCGCCCAAGTACTGCCCCCCATCAAGAGCCGGCCAGTCTAATGGAGATAATTTTTCTCTCTTCGTAGACAGCACCGCACTACTATACAATAAGATTAACTCCACTTCGCCCGCGGGTAAATCATTCGGCGCGTCGAGAATGACTATCTGAGCATTGGCGTCAATTTTCCCGCGTAGTTTAACCGCTTCCAACATAATTACCACCTCCGACAATTACATACCTTGTTAATGTCAGTATAGCATAACTTCGCCGGATGGTCAATCATCAGTGACATCGCGGCGCGGTCAGGTGCCTGGCACTTCGACTTCGGAAAGTGCCAGGCACCTTTACGTTTCACGCATCACGTTTCACAAATACAAAATATCGTCCCACGGATGGCGATACAGCCCCTGTTGCAACCGCTTCTGGTCGAAGAAATGCCCCATGATGCCGATGCTGCGTCCCAGCACGAAGAAGCCATTTAAGTATTCGAGTTCCACTATCTCTTGTATCTCTCGCGCCGTAAAATCGCAGCTCTGCAACATATCCACGAAGCAAATCCCGATGCACCCATCCACGTTCAAAATCAGATTGTTGCGCTTCGCGGTGGTGATCTTCTCCACTTCTAACGCGAAGTCCAGCAAGTCGGTGTTCTTGAAATGCTCGCGGGCATACTCTTGAATCAGCGTAACGCGCATATCGGGATTTTGCACGCTCTTGACGCGGTGCCCGATGCCGGGAATCAGAATGTCCTTCCGCTTCATCTCGCTCACAAATTCCTGCGGTTCCAATCCGCGGTCAAAAGCCCCCTTGAAATATCGCGCCGCGTCGGCAATCGCCCCGCCGAAGCGCGGGCCAATCGTCAAAATGCCACTTGCCAATGATGACTCTAAGCCCTTCCCCGCGCGCGCCGCGATGATGGCGTTGTGCGCCCCACTGACCGCCGGACCGTGATCCGCGGTGAGTACGAGGCACAATTCGATAAATCGACAGGCGAAAACCGGCAGCTTGCGCTTGAACCACAGTAGCCCAATGACGCCGCCGATCCCTACCTCCTCCTCGATGACTCTGGTAATCGGCATTTTGTTGTAGGTCAATTCCTCGCCGCGATCATCGGATATAGTAGTGATGAAATTCGTCGGCTTGCGCACTACTTCGTCCTTCACCGCGACCGCGTAATCCATCGGAACGTGCGGTGGGGTTGGCTCCTCACGCGGCTCGATCTTCCCCTCCGCCACCAATTTATCGAACGTCTCTTTGATCTTCTTGCCGTAGTCATCGAAAGAATCGGGAACAATGGCGCCCGCCTCGCGCAGTGCGGCATTCTTGGCATCCGCGGTCTCGGCGCGTGATTCCGCCTTCGCCCCCGCGTGTCCGAACTGTACGTTGGTGGGGAAGACTTTGGCACAAGTGCCCGTGACCCATATCACCAGCGGCTTCGTGAGCCGCCCATCCTTCAGCGCGTCGACGATGTCGTATTCGTCCGTGCCGCCCAACTCGCCCAGACAAGCCATCATCTTCACTTTGGGATTGGCTTCGTAGCGCAGCAGATGGTCTAACAACTTGGTGCCGGGGTAGACATCCCCGCCGATGGCGATTCCCTCGTATATGCCATCCGCGTTGCGCGCGATGATATTAAAAGTCTCGTTGGATAGTCCGCCGCTCTTGCCTACATAGCCCACGCTGCCGCGCCGGTGCAGTTTCGAGGCGACGATATTCTCCGGCGTCCCGCCGGTGTTGGCGATCTTGAACGCGCCGGCAGATAGACCACCCACCGTCGCGGGGCCAATGATAGTCTTGTTCGCCTCGTTGGCGTGCGCGATGATGATGCGCGCCATACGCTCCGGCACCCCCTCCGCGATGATGACGATGGTCCGAATGCTCGGCTGCGCCAGCGCCTCCATCGTGATGAGGTAAGCCGAGCGAAAACTAGCGAAGTTTATCATCACGTCCGCGTCGGGGTGCTCCGCCGCCGCCTCTTTAGTTGATTGATAAATGGGTATGAGAATCTCGCCCTTGCCGAAAAACGCCTTGTGATACCCCCCGCGCCGCGTCGGCTGCACGATAGCCGCCACCGAGGGGGTTTCGCGCTGGCACAGATAATCGAAATCCAACATCCTCTGTATCGGCGCGGGCTGCAAGCCATGAATTATGGCAGTAGTATCGCGGTCAAATAATTCGTAATCTGGTCTTTTCATTTTGTGTCACTCCTCTTCATAGTAGACAGTAGAACAGCAGACAGTAGACAGGGGGAACGTGAAACGTGACACGTTAGGACTTGCTCAAAGTCACCAAACCTCCCGCAGGTTGAAACCAAAGAACTTTGCTTCAGCGCGGTTACGTCTGCAGAACAATATATTTTATCCGAAAACTCAAACCTGCGGGAGGTTTTTGCCACGCTGTTTATATTTTGAGAAAGCCCTATCTCACGATTTCACATTCTTCCCTCATCTCCCATCCCCCGTCTACCGTCTACCCTCTACTGACTACCCTCCAACGCCATAGAAACTATACGCGTCATGTGCGTTTCCGGACCATAAACCTCAATCGGCATGCCCAACTCATCGCCCAACTCGCGCATCATCGACAACCCTTGTTTATAATTAGGACCGCCGCGCCGCACGTAGATTTTGACGTTGTTTTGCTGAAGTTTCTCTTTATATTCCTTCAGGGCTTGAATTATCCCCGTGAAGGTTTTCGCGACGTCGGTGAAGTTCGCGATGCCGCCGCCGACGAGCAGATATTTGGCGCGCCCCTCCGGGTCCGGTTTTCGCGTCATCAAATCTAAGATGGTGCGCGCGTATTCTCGCGTCATCTCGGTATTGGGATTACCGGAATATTCGCCGTAACAAGCTAACTCATTCGCGAAACCCAAGTCCGCCACCGTGTCCGCGTAGATGACGCTCGCGCCTCCCCCCGCGACCAACGGCCACACGCGCCCATCGGGGTTGAGCACCGTCAGCTTCAGGCTCGCGCCGGTCTTCTCATCTAAACCGCGAACATATTCCTCTTCAGATGTCAGATGAGTCCCGAAAGCTGGCGGGAAGGGCAGATAGCCCCATTTCTGCCGCGCGTTGAACGACGCGGTGTCATCTACCTTTGCCACGAAATCTAAGGGTACAAACTCATTTCCCACAATCACAAAGGGGTTGATTTCCAGATACGTAAAGTCCAACTCCACGAAGAACTTGTAGAGCGCGACGAGGAACTGCGAGACGACATCGCGCTGTGGAAAATCGGGCAACTGCGCCGCGATCGGCATGGCGTTTATGTCGCTCAACACTGGCACCGCGACCTGATACACCGAATCCCAATGCTCCTCGATCTCGATCCCCCCCTCGCGCGAGAAGTA
Source organism: uncultured Anaerolineales bacterium (assembly GCA_964606195.1). GTDB lineage: Bacteria > Chloroflexota > Anaerolineae > CAZSIG01 > CAZSIG01 > CAZSIG01. The sequence continues at coordinate 1,913 of CAZSIG010000156.1, read as the reverse complement.
GATTATATCCGCCTCGCGGTCGGAACGTATCGCCATGAACAGCTCATCCTCTGGCTTGTGTGGAACGTACGCCTCGATGATGAACGTGGTCAGTTTGTCGGTCATATCACCGATGGTGTGCTCCTTGCCCATACGCTTCTCGATCCAGGCTTTCGCCTCATCAAAATTCAAATCCAATCCGATTAAACCCTGTTTACCGCGCTTGCCGAACAACTGATCGGGCTTCGCGACTAACCGCTCTGTCTTCAACCACGGCTCCTGCTCCACTAACTTATGCCAGTCGACGTCTGGCTCTATCAGCGCGATTTTGCCGGAGTATTTGAAGCCGGGCAGATAATCCGGCAAATACTTCGCCAATAACCATTTAGCATCGTATTCATAGATTGCGCGTCTTGCCATGTTTATAACCTCCTGTAACACTGAGACACTGAGGGCACTGAAACACTGAAAATTCTGGATTTTTGAAACTTTGCAGGATACACAAAGGAAATGACTTGTGCAGAAAGGCTGATTTTACCGCCGAGACGCAGAGGACGCCGAGTTATCCGCGTTCACTAGCAGTCAATAGCACCTATTTATGTTGATCTCTGTGCTCTCCGCGTCTCTGCGGTGAACATTTAGCGCGTAATTGTGTAAATCTTGTCTCTTATTCCTCAGTGATATCAGTATTTCTCTGTGCCTCAGTGTTTCTAGTCTACTTACTCTCCAACCTCTTCTTCACCGCGCCAATGAATCCCTCCGTAGTGGCAGGCTCGTCTACCGGCGGATCACAAACACGCGTCAGGTCTTTAGTCATAATCCCCCCCTCAATCGTCTCGATGACCGATTCCTCCAACTTCTCCGCGAAGTCTACCAGTTCGGGGGTATCATCCAGTTCACCGCGCCGCGCCAGCGCGCCCGCCCACGCACAGATGATGGCGGTGGAGTTGGTCGAAGTGGTCTCGCCGCGCTGATGGGCGTAGTAATGCCGTTGCACCGTGCCGTGCGCCGCCTCGAACTCCATCGGTCCATCGGGGCTGACCAACACCGATTTCATCAGCGCGAGACTGCCGAAGCCGGATGCCAGCATGTCGCTCATCACATCCCCGTCATAGTTCGTACAAGCCCAGAGGAAGCCGCCCTCGTGCCGAATGACGCGCGCCACCGCGTCGTCGATGAGCGTGTAGAAATACTCCACACCCGCCGCCTCCATCTCTGCCTGATGCGCGTCCACCTCCTCTTGAAACACATCGCGGAAAAATGCGTGGTAGGTCTTGGAAATAGTATCCTTGACCGCGAACCACAGCGGCACTTGCTGCGTGATCGCGTACTGAATACAAGCCTGCGCGAAACTGCGTATCGATTTCTCCGTGTTGTGAATCCCTTGCAACACGCCAGGTCCGTCGAAATCCTTGATGGTGTGCCGAATCAGCGCGCCGCCATTCGCGGGGGTAAAGACCAATTCCCCTTTGCCCGGTCCCTCTACCTTTATCTCCTGATTTTTATACACGTCACCGTAGGCATGACGCCCGATGATGATCGGTTTTTTCCACGTGCGCACCGTCGGCGGGATGTTCTTCAGCATGATCGGCTGGCGAAACACCGTACCGTCGAGAATACCGCGAATGGTGCCGTTGGGGCTGGGCCACGCCTTCTTGAGATCATACTCCTCAACTCGCGCCGCGTTCGGCGTGATCGTCGCGCATTTCACCCCCACATCATACTCCGCGATCGCGTTCGCCGCCTCGACCGTGATTTTATCATCCGTATCGTCGCGCTTCTTAACGTGCAGATCGTAGTAGATCGTCTCCATATCCAGATAAGGATATAGCAGCTCATCCTTAACCATCTGCCAGATAACTCGCGCCATCTCGTCCCCATCGATCTCCACGATGGGCTTTTTCACTTTGATTGTCATTATTCTTTCTCCTCCT
>CAZSIG010000155.1:0-7867 GCA_964606195.1 uncultured Anaerolineales bacterium | reverse complement strand
TAAAGGAGGAATTTGAATTATGGGCAAGTATTTGCTGAAATTGTACATTACTGGGCAAACACCGCGCTCTAAGAAGGCGATCGCTAATATGCGGCGTATTTGTGAGGAAGAACTGCGCGGGCAGTACGACTTAGTTATTATCGATGTATTAGAGAGACCCCAATTGGCTGAAGATGAGAAGATACTAGCCACGCCGACGTTGATTAAAGAATTGCCACTGCCGCTGCGGAGAATTATCGGCGATTTGTCTAACACGGAGCGCGTGTTGCTGGGCCTCGATTTGATGAGTCAGACTGACATGCCAGAGGGAGTATAATTACTATGAGGGAAAAACAGTTATCGGCTATCAATAAACTGCGGACGGGAATTCAGGGGTTCGATTTAATATCTTTTGGGGGGTTGCCGCAGAACCGCACCGCGTTGATCGCGGGGACGGCGGGGAGCGCGAAGACGATCTTCGCGGTACAATTCCTCGCGGAGGGAATCTCTACAGCGGAAGAGAATGGCGTCTTTATCACTTTCGAGGAATCGCCCGGTGATATTCGCAAGAACATGCTGGGATTTGGATGGGACATCAGTGAATGGGAAGCAGCGGGCAAATGGGCTTTCGTGGACGCGTCGTTACAGCCGGGGATGGAATATGTAGAGATCGGCGAGTACGACTTTGGCGCTTTGTTGGCGCGTATCGAGTACGCGGTCAACAAAGTGGGGGCTAAACGGCTGTCCATAGACTCGTTGGGCGCGATATTCTCGCAGTTCGGCAACAGCGCGATCGTGCGCCGCGAACTCTTTCGCATCTCCGCGGCATTGAAGGAGATGGGCGTGACCGCGATAATGACGGTGGAGCGCACCGATGATTATGGCGAACTTACGCGTTACGGCGTCGAGGAGTTCGTCGCGGATAACGTGATAATACTGCGCAACGTTTTGGAAGCTGAGAAGCGACGGCGCACTATCGAGATTCTTAAATTCAGGGGCACTAATCACCAAAAGGGCGAATTTCCCTTCGCGGTTATTCCTAACGACGGTATCGTAGTCATTCCGCTCTCGGCTATCGAGCTTAAACAGAAATCATCCAATGTGCGCATCAGCTCCGGTAACGAAGAGGTGGATGGCATGTGTGGCGGCGGATTTTTCCGCGATTCTATCATTTTGGTGTCGGGGGCGACGGGCACCGGCAAGACTCTGATGGTGACGGAATTTCTGGCGGGCGGCGCGGCTAATGGGGAGAAGTGTCTGCTCTTCGCCTTCGAGGAGAGCCGCGAACAGCTCTTTCGCAACGCGACCGGCTGGAACGTCGATTTTGAGCGGATGGAAGACGAGGGGACGTTGAAGGTGGTTTGCGCGTATCCAGAGGTCACTGACCTTGAAGACCACCTCATTAGTATGAAGGATATAATCGAGGAGTTTGAGCCTGACCGCATCGCGGTTGATAGCCTGTCCGCGATGGAGCGAGTCTCTACAGTCAAGAGCTTTCGCGAGTTTGTCATTAGCTTAACCTCTTTCATCAAACATCAAGAGGTTGCGGGATTTTTCACCTCCACTACGCCGACTTTGATGGGGGGGACTTCGGTCACGGAGGCGCATATTTCCACCATTACCGATGTCATTATTCTGCTCCGATACGTGGAGATATACGGGGAGATGCGGCGCGGTATCACGGTGCTCAAGATGCGCGGGGCTATGCACGACAAGGGAATTCGCGAATTCTCTATTGATAGTAACGGTATGCACATAGAGAAACCCTTCCGCAACGTCACGGGAATCATCTCTGGCAATCCTGTACATACCGTGCCCAGCGAGATCGAGCGCATAGATGGGTTGTTCCAAAAAGAGGAAGGGATGTTGTGAGAATAGAACGCGAATTAACGCCGATAAACGCGGATTTTATGGTGAACTACAATAAACCCACGTGGTCAGCTTGTGAATGACCCTTGCTGTCTAACTGTTATGTTCGGTTTACGATGAGCGTACTTTAATTTCGTTCTAAGCCCCCGTCGCGGGGGCGGCTGCGGCCAAAGCATCGTCCTATTCCTACTAGAGAGAAATACGCGGGCACCGGCGTTGGTTTGTCGGTGTGCAAGAAAATCGTGGAGCGTTATGGCGGTGAGATTTGGGTGGAATCACAATCGGGTCAAGGATCAACATTTTACTTCACTCTACCCGCGTTGGAGAGTGAAGCCTAAATAGATACTTACGCAAAACTGCACTATGACTCACCGCAGAGGGCGCAGCGGACGCGGAGAGTATCGGATAAAACTTTTCTGTATCCGTCATACACGGTTATAAGTGTTCATTAAAAGGCATATTGGCGACGTGGCAAAAAACCATCCCCAAAACTCCGCGCTCTCCGCGTGCTCGGCGGTAAAATTATTCTGAGTTCGCGTAAGCCCTATATTACAGTTAAACCGCGCGAAGTGAAGCCTAAATGGTTGCGCGCGATGTCAAATAATGCTATAATTGCGTTAAATCTTTTAGTACTTATGCGAACTATTTAATCATATTTGCCGGGGGGCGAAAACGCGAGGCAGCATGGAGAGTTCCTCGCGTCATTTTTATATTTTACATTGAACCAGATTGGAAATAAGTCAACCACAAAGAACACCAAGAACACAAAGGAGCTCAATGAGTATATATGAACGCGTGTGTTGGCTAATGAAAATCATCTTAGTGTTTCTTCGTGCCCTTTGTGGTTGAATAAGTATTTCTGACGGTGATATTAAATAAATTATGAACTTACAAGCTCTTTATACTAAAGCTACTATCAGCACCGCCAACAACCTCCGCACCGTCGCGCGGTCGCCAAGTGTGAGCAGCATATCGCAACTTACCCTGCCGGAGATCGACGCGGTGGTCGACGAGATAGCGCGCATACTCCCCGCGGGCAACGTGCCGGGCATAATCCTCAGCGGGCTAGCACGGCTTCCGGAACGCAAACCGCCGCTTAAAACCATCAAACGAGACATCAATCTACTCTTCAAAGGAGTCGAGCAAACCGTCGATAAAGCGGTGTACGGGGCTTTTTTCGCTGGTCCCGCGGCGGTCATCTGGGGGTATCAAAACCTCTTGAGATTGGCGGGCAAAGACCCGAGTGAATTCTTTTCGGACGGCACCTGGCAATTTTATGCCGATTACGCCCTGCGCCAGGACACCGCGCGACATGCCAATGAAACTCATGGCTTTGCTACTATTCTAAAAGAACACAACATCAAACTGAGTATCGTTGATCGCATCACCGCGTGGGTGATGACGGGCATTCATTGCTTGCATCAATACGATGATCTGCTGGCAAACGAATGGCGCGAGCGCGTTTACACACGCCTACTGCAAGATGTAACCGCAAATGAGCCGGACGCGGCGCGCTACGCCAGAGTCTATGCCGAGTGGCTGAAACAGCTTCCTTATAAACGAGGCGATGATGCCGCGCCGCACGTCAATTATCCCGCCTACCGCCGCGAGAAATTCGACGCCTTTTTGCAAAAATCTATGCGCGAATTGCGCGCTGATCTGCGCCATGAATGGGAACGGCGCGCGTTTCGCGCGGCGGAGCAAGAACTCTCCGCCTATCGGCGGCAGATGACTATCCTGGCTTATCTCGAACCGGACGTGAATGGTGAAGAGCGCGTGCCGATCAACCTAGAGGAAGCGCATATCGGCGTTGTATATCGTGGTCACTATTATCTGATACCGATAACTATTGCGGGGAGTGCGCAACCGCCGAAGGTGGACGAGGTACAGGCGCAGATCGCGGCGTTGGTCGCACAACCAGCCGCCGCATCTGATGCCGATTTAACCGCGCTGGCTAAAGTGAGAAGGGATAGCCTGCCCGCGCTACGGGGCAAGTTGAGCGAATCCCTGAATTCGGAGATAGAAGCGTTCCGTCACATTCCTATAATTATGAACTTCGCCGCGCGCTCCCCCGATTTGCCGCTGGCGGAGATTCGCCGAGCCGAGCGTGGGATTGGAAACCACGCGCTCACTCTGTTCGATACGGGCGAGACGATGGTTTTCGACCAATCGCATATCTTCTTCGATGGAATATGGGGCGCCGCGCTGGCGGAGATTATGACCAACTCCGCGCTATCTTGGGCGGTTTACCTCGCCTCTTTACCCACGGCACACCCCGCGTCATCGCCCCCCGCGATGCTCGATCTCGAGTTTCAGCCGAATGATGTGAAGCAGATCGCGCAAGCCCCCCGCGTCACCGCCGAAGTGGATGTGGAGAACGCGCAGGTCGATTTGGAAGCGCTTCAGGCATTGCGCAAGATGTTCAAGCGTCGTAACGACCTGCTGCAATTGACGGTCAGCGATCTTCTGGTGCTCTATCGCGCCGTTCACGCGGTCACTTATGAACCTAGCCCCGCGCTGCTCGCGGATTTGGAAACCTGCGCTGGCGATAGTGCGACGCGCAGTGCCACCTCCGCTACCTTAACTGCCCTCGACGAATCCCACCGCGTCAATCCCGTCATTCTCATTCCGGTGGACGCCTGCCGCTTCAATCCGCGCGATCGCATCTATCCGATGACCTTCGAGGTCCCGCTAGGAGAGCTAAATCTGCTGAATTTACACGAGCAGGTTTTGCGCGCGCTGGATACCTACGAAAACGCACGGCGTGACCGCGGCGCGTTGTTCGAGGAGTTCGACAAATTACAGCGTAAGTATCTGGTGACGTTAGCCGCTTTCGGTATCGTCTTGAGTAGGGCGAAAGAAATCGCAATCAGGGGAGAGAGCACCAGCGCGAGTACGATTAAACTGCTGGCGCACATGCCCACGCCGCTTCAACGTATGTTGGATAATATTCCCAATCGTTTCGACGTGCTCAACGACATCATCAAGGGGCGCGAGGTCTTTTCCAACATCGGCGCGGTTTCTCCGAACAGCACGCTCACGCGGTTCATCACAGCGAAAGATGATAACGAGAAGAAGACGCTCGCTTGGGGCATCATCACCGATGCCGAGGGCGTAATGCGCATCTCGCTGCGCGATTTTCGCCCACACGTCGCTCTGTTGCAGGAGGCGGGATGCCATGAATTGGCGAAACGCGTCGCGCAAGACTATCTCGATGCCTACGTGAACGGGCTAAATCGGTTCGTTTTGGGGCTGCGCCGAATAACTAAGGCTAGTCGCGAGACTAAATTAAGCAAACCGAGGGGGAAAGTATGACGGTCGATCCTCTGATTGGATATCAACTTGCCAACTATCGCCTGGAGCGCGTCTTGGGGCGCGGTGGTATGGCACAGGTCTATTACGGCACCGATGTGAAACTAGATCGCCCGGTGGCAGTGAAAATCATCGACGCGCGCTATCGCGACAATCCCGCCTACGCGGCGCGCTTCGTGCGAGAGGCGCGAACGGTGGCGGCGTGGCGGCACGAGAATGTCGTCCAAATCTATTACGCCGATGATCAAGATGGCTTATATTTCTTCGCGATGGAGTATATCGACGGCAAGGATTTGGGGGAAATATTGTCCGAATATGTCGCGAAGGGCGGGACGATTCCCTACGGGGAGATGCTGCGCATCGGGCACGCCATCGCTGCCGCGTTGGATTACGCCCATGAGCGCGGCGTCGTGCATCGCGACGTTAAACCGCGCAATGTGATGATCGCCACCGATGGGCGTGTGGTGTTGACCGATTTCGGCTTGGCTCTGGATGTGGAAGAAGGCTCGCGCGGTGAGGTCTTCGGCAGTTCGCATTATATCGCCCCGGAGCAAGCGCGGCGTTCTGCGGACGCGGTGCCACAGTCCGATCTATATTCGTTGGGGGTCATTTTGTACGAAATGATGACCGGCAAGGTGCCCTTCGACGATCCATCGCCCACCGCGGTGGCGCTGCAACATATCACGCAACCGCCGCCGACTCCGCGACAATTTAACCCTGACATCAGCGCGGAGGTTGAGGAGGTTCTGTTGAAAGCGTTGAGCAAGAAACCTGCGGAACGTTACCAAAGCGGCGCGAGGCTGATCGCGGCGTTGGAAGCAGCACTGCGCGTATCATTGGGCGAGCTATCGACTATTCCTCAAATCGCCCAACCAAGCGATTCAATCGGCAGACGGGAAGATTTAACCGGACAGCAGTTGGATGAATACCAGCTCGATACGTTGGTGGGGCGCGGGGGCATGGCACACGTATACTTGGGACAAGATGTGCGCCTCAAGCGCAAGGTCGCGGTCAAGGTGATAGATACGCCGTTTCGTGCCGATTCGAATTACATGCAGCGGTTTGAGCGCGAGGCACAGGCGATCGCGCAGCTAGATCACCCGAACATCGTCAGGCTCTATCGCTACGGCGAGGTTCACGGAGTGCTCTACATGGCGATGCAGTATATCGAAGGGGTAGATTTAGGTGAGCATATCGCCGCGTATCGCGGTAAGGGCGAATTTGTACCTCTTGCGGAGATCAAACGAATTGTGCGCGATGTCTGCGGCGCGCTGGATTACGCTCACAACAAGGGCGTGATCCACCGCGATGTTAAGCCTGCCAACGTTGTGATTGCCGAAAACGGAAACGCGATATTGACCGACTTTGGATTGGCGTTGTTGACCGAAGAGGGAACGCGCGGTGAGGTGTTCGGCACTCCGTACTACATCGCGCCGGAACAGGCGATCTCCTCCGCGAGCGTGGTACCGCAGAGCGATCTGTACGCAGTAGGGGTAATGCTATACGAGATGCTCACCGGAGAGCTCCCTTTCGCCGCGAGCGATCCAATGGATGTCGCCATGCAGCACATGAGCGAACCGCCGCGTCCCCCGCGAGAACTGCGTTCTGAGATTAGTCCGGAGTTGGAAGTGGTAGTTCTAAAGGTTCTGGCTAAGGAGCCAGAGGATCGTTATCCCACCGGCGCGGCGTTGGCTAGCGCGCTCGAACAAGCTATGCAGGGTAAAGCGTCTAAAGCTAAGGCGCGGGGTAAACCGATAGCTTCGCCTAAGCCACCCCGCCGCCCCCCGCGCCGCGATGTCGCGAGCAAACCTTCACACCCTTTACCACCTATTCCCGCGGAAGTCGCAGCCTCTGCTACTCCTGCTCGTGATATCGGTGCTGAACAGAGCGATGTGGACAGTGCCATATTCGCGAGAAAGGAGGCTGAACCCGACCGCGCCAAGCGGCGTAGCCTAATCCCTTACGCGATGGGGCTGGTGATCATCCTGGCGATTGCGGCGGGCTTGTTTTGGATGATGAATCGTGGTGGTGATGATGAACTTCAACCTACATCTACCGCGCTATCCAAAATAGCGGCTTCTATGGAAGATAGTACCGCGACAGTTGTGATAACTCCCTCGGCAAAACCGTCAAAAGCCTCTGGGGAAGCCTCTCCGACTATGCGCGCTGTTTCATCCCCCACTGCGTTGTTGCAGCCGACGAGTATCGCGACCGCGACAGCGTTATCGACGAAGACCGCGAGCGCGACGCCATCCCCGGCGCAGACTGCCACTCCGATAAGTAGAGGGGTGTTTATAGTGAAGAATTATCTGGGAAATGCCTCTATAACAGTGGGCGGTAGTGGGGTTGATGCCAAATACCGTCCGCTGAAGATGCCTGAACGACAGGTCCCCGCGTTGGGGGTGATGACCTTTCAGTTGCTGCCCGGAGATTATGAGTGGTATGCTAATACCGGAAGCACAGAGTGCGAAAAGTGTGCCCTGAACGGAAATGTGAAGATCTCCGCGGGGGTGACGACCACATTGGGATTATATATTGGAGATAGGAACTTGAAGGGTGGTATAGAGTAGGTACGCGGTAGATTCGGACGATTCTGGGAGATAACAAAGCTCCCGCATTTAGCGCGGGGGTTTTGTTATTGTGTTAAAGGGCGAACATATAAGCAAATTGAAGGGCGAACACGTAGCGAAGAAGGGCGAACACGTAG
>CAZSIG010000154.1:0-7909 GCA_964606195.1 uncultured Anaerolineales bacterium | reverse complement strand
CCAGCCAGAGTATTCAAGTGCTGGGACTGATTGCCTGTGGGTTCTTTCGCGTACAATTGTTTCAATGCGCGTCTTATGGTATGATAACGTCGGCGGTTGTCACTCATGGTTCGCTCCTTGTTCTTTGTCAGGAACGAGCTTACCATGATTCAACCGGCCTTCAAAAGTGTCCGGTAGCGAAATACTATAACCCAAGATTTAACCATTCAAGCCCAAATATAAAGGTGACTATGAGCACTCGTGAACAACTAGAACAAGCCCTTGCTGCCCAAGAAGCCCTCCGCGCGACGCTGGGAGATGCGCTCGTAGATGCCACCGTGGCGGCGATCCGCGAGAAATTGGCGGCTCTGGAACCCGAAACGCGGCCCTCCGCGCCGGTGCTCCACGGAGAGCGCAAACTGGTCACGATCCTCTATGCTGATCTTGCCGGCTTCACCGCCCTGGCCGAGACGCTGGACCCGGAAAGTGTGCGCGATCTGATGAACACGTGCTTCGAGCGCCTGGTACCCCCCATCGAAAAATATGAGGGCACGGTGGATAAGTTCATCGGTGACTGCATTATGGCCCTGTTCGGCGCGCCCATCACCCACGAAAACGACGCCGAGCGCGCTTTGCGCGCAGCATTGGACATGCGCGCGGTGATGGCGGACTTCAATGCCGAACATGGCACGGATCTGGGCCTGCACTTCGGGATCAATACGGGCATGGTTATCGCCGGAGGTATCGGTACCCAGGAACAGCAAGCGTATTCCGTCATGGGTAACGCGGTCAATCTAGCCGCGCGTTTAGAAGCACTCTCCCAACGCGGAGAGATACTCGTCGGGGTAGATACGCAGCGGCTAACCGCGCCGCTCTTCGAGTTTGAAGCGCTGCCGCCGATCACAATCAAAGGGTACAGCGACGCCGTCTCCATCTACCGCCTGCACGCCGCAAAATGCGAGACGGGGGATTTGCGCGGCATCGCCGGCCTGGATTCGCCGCTGGTGGGCCGCGCCGCTGAATTCCACGCTTTGCAGGAGGGCTTGGCGGCGCTACAGCACGGAGAGGGACGCCTCGTCACGCTCTACGGCGAGGCCGGGTTGGGCAAGTCCCGTCTCAGCGCCGAAGTCCGTTGCGCCGCAGCTAACCTCGGCGATATCACCTGGCTAGAGGGCCGCTGCCTTTCCTACGGCGTCTCGCTGATTTATCTGCTCTGGATCGATATCCTGCGCGATCTATTGGGTACACAAAGCGAAGATGCCCCCAGCGTCGTTAGCGACTGCCTGCAAGCGCGCGTGCAAACGCTGTGCCCCACCATGTTCGATGAGGTGTATCCTTTCCTGGCGCGGTTATTGACGTTGCCGCTGACCGAGGCTGAGGAAGCCCGGCTCCACAGTCTGGATGCGGCGCACATCAAAGCGGGTACCTTCGCCGCCGTGACGGAGCTGTTGCGCGCGCAAGCCCGCCGTCAACCGCTTGTGATCATGTGCGAAGACCTGCATTGGGCTGGTTCCACGTCGTTGGAGTTGTTACAGCACGTCTTCACGCTCGTAACCGAAGTGCCCCTCTACTTGCTGTTGATTTTCCGCCCGGAATACGAACACCCCTGCTGGCAACTTCGCGCGGCAGCGGCGCGCTATGCACCCCGGCATCTCGATCTGGCACTGGAGCCGCTGAATCTCGAACACAGCCAGGCATTGGTGCATAATCTGCTCCGCGTTGAAGATCTCCCTGGCGCTTTATGCGAACGCATCCTCGCCCGCGCCGAAGGCAATCCCCTCTACGTAGAAGAGATTATTCGCGCGTTGATGGATGAGCAAGCCATCACGCGCAACCCGGCAACGTGCCGTTGGAGCGCCACGCGCCAGGTCGATGCGATTACCATTCCCGAAACCCTCCACGGCGTATTGACGGCTCGCATCGACCGCCTGGAGGAGGAGACCAAACACGTGCTCCAGCTCGCCGCCGTCATTGGCCGTATCTTCTTCTACCGCGTCCTGGCCGCCATCGCGCATGAGCAGCAGGCATTAGATGCCCGTCTCCTCACCTTGCAACAAGAACAGATGATTCGGGAACGAGCCAGGCTCCCGGAGCTGGAGTACATCTTCGAACACCAGCTCACTCAGGAAGCCGCCTACAATGGCTTGCTCAAAAAAGATCGGCGTCGCTTCCATCAGCAAGTGGCTGAAGTTCTGGAACGGCTGTTCCCAGAGCGCGTGGAGGCGTATGTGGGCTTGCTCGCCTATCACTGGGAACGCGCTGAGTCCGCCGACAAGGCGGTGCCTTATCTGCTTCAGGCTGGCGATCAGGCGCGACTGGCGTATGCCTACCGGGAAGCTATCGACTATTATCAACGCGCACTGCGCTTTCTGCGAGAGGGCGGCGCCTATGCCCGAGCCGCCCGCACACTGATGAAACTGGGCCTGACCTACCACACAGCCTTCGACTCTAAGCGCGCCCGGCAGGCGTATGACGAGGCTTTCACCCTGAGCCAGCAAGCCACGAGCACAGATTCGGCGGCGTTACATCCGGCGGCGCATCCCTTGCGCGTGTGCTGGGGCGGCGACCCGCCCACGCTCGATCCATCCGTGGCTGCGGATGATCTCTCGCTCGACTTGATCGAGCAGTTATTTAGTCCTTTGGTAGAGTTGACCGCGAAACTCAATGTCATTCCCTGCCTGGCGACGAACTGGGAGGTAGAAGCGGGTGGGCGCTGTTTCACCTTCTACCTGCGCGACGATATCACCTGGAGCGACGGCGTCCCGGTGACGGCAGCCGACTTCGAGTTCGCGTGGAAGCGCGTTCTCGATTCGGCGTTCAGCTCGCTAAACGCGCCGTTACTCTACGATATCGAAGGGGCCGAGGCGTACCATCAGGGCTACGGCGCGCGCGCTGCCGTGGGGATTCACGCGCTAGATGCGCAAACCTTGCAGATCACTCTCAACGCGCCCACCAGCTATTTTCTGTATGTGCTCACCTGTCGCGTATTCGCACCATTGCCCCAGCATGTGCTTGCGCGTCATGGCGCGGCGTGGGCAGAGCCGGAGCATATTGTGACCAACGGCCCTTTTCGAATCACGCACTGGGAAAAGGGTCAGGCGATACACTTACGGCGCGATCCGGCCTATCGCGGCCAATTTCTCGGCAATCTGGAGCAGATTCATATCAACCTATGCCCCTTAACCAGAGCAGACCTGCTTGACCGCTATGCCGTTGATGAGATAGACATCCTGCCGTTGCCGTCCGAAGATATAATCCACGTCCGGCAGCGTTACCCCGATGACTACATGGTCTTTCCTGGAACGCAAACCTCCTACATTGGCTTCAACATAGGCGAGCCGCCTTTTGACGATGTACGGGTGCGGCGCGCCCTGGCTCAGGCCATCGACAAGGAATCGCTGGCCAACAGCGCACTCAATGGCAACTGGTTACCCGCGCTGGGAGGCTTCATCCCGCCGTATTTGCCCGGCCATTCACCCAACATCGGGCTGCCTTACCAGCCTCAAGCGGCGCGACAGGCGCTGGCACAAGCCGGCTACGCTCCTGGCGTCCCCCTACCCCCTTTCGCTGCGGTGCGGCCTGCTCTGACCGCCAATCGCATGTTGACGCAGTTTGTCAGCGCTTGTTGGCAGGAACAGCTGGGCCTAACCATTGTTTGGGAAGAAGAACCCTGGGCAGATTACCTTGCCCGGTTGCGGAACGGTGTGCCGCCCCTCTACTCTATAGGATGGATGCCCGATTATCCTGATCCCGACAGTTTTATGCGTGTGGGGCTACGGCGCGAGCACATACAATGGGAGCATCCAGAGTACGTAGCGCTGATCGAGCGCGCGCGCCGGGTTTACGATCAACAAGAACGCTTGCGCCTGTATCGCCGCGCAGATCAAATCCTGATCGAAGAAGCTGTCATCATCCCCTTACTGTACACCAAGAGCCAAATTCTGGTCAAGCCCAGCGTCAAACACTATCCGCTGAACAGCATCGGGGGGCCGCTGTGGAAACACCTGGTGCTGGAAGCGTAGGCGTTGGCGCAGGAAATTGCTCCATAACACTAATCGCACGGCACCGCCAACGCGGAGCCGCGGTGGCTGCTTACTAGCCACCGGACACATCTTGATCAACGGTGTTGAGTGACATCAAAAGACGAATTGACTTCTGGACGGGATATGCTCTGAGGGGATTGCCAAATTCCCCTATCTGGTAGCGCGGCAGCATCTGCCCCCTAAATGCGGGGCGGATTTGGCAATCCGCCCCGCGCACCAGGCGAAATCCCAAGGAGCCTTGTTGACTAAGGCTGACCGCGTAGCGACTTCCGAAGTTTTCCGAAATTTCGGAAGTCTCTATCCCGCGTTCATTGACGTTCATTAGTAGGTATCTATGAGTTGATAACGCGAGCTTATTATCAAATTACGTAAGTTCTATAAGGATGGAACGAAAAAGACACAATGGTGAAAGAAACTACAAATAACTCGGCTAGACGACAAAGGAATAGTGCAGATCATCAACAACTGGAAAGCATCTATGAGGAGATCGTCCAGAACATGATGGAAGGAGTCACCATTCAAGACATTGAGGGTTACTTTACTTTCGTCAATCCGGCTACCGCGGAGATGCTGGGTTACAGTCCAGAGGAATTGATAGGCAAACACGCGCGGTTCATAGTACCCCCCGACCAGCATCACATCATTGAAGCGGCTGATGAGCGGCGCGAATATGGTGAATCTGACCGTTACGAGATTGAGTTGTTACATCGCGACGGTAAACGAATCTCCGCGCTGGTCAGCGGCAGCCCACGATTTAAGGACGGCCGACTTATAGGCACTTTAGCCGTCTTCACCGACATCACCGAGCAGAAGCGCGCGGAGACAGAACGTGAACGACTTTTAGGCGCGGAGCGAGAGCAGCGTCTTTTGGCTGAAACGCTGACGGAGATCTCGCTGACGTTGACTTCGCAGACCAGCCATGAGGCAGTCTTGGACGAGATTCTGCGGCAAGCGCAACGACTGGTACCCTACAGCGCGGGCAGTATCATGTTATTGGATGGGAATACTCTGCGAACGGCGCGCTGTCATGGTTACGAAAGATTTGGATGTAAAGGATTCATCAAAGATTTATCACGCTCTTTGCCTGATTTTCCGTTCGATTATGAGGTTGTGCGCTCGCGACGCCCACAAGTTATACACAATACCCATCAAGACGCGCGCTGGAGAGTTTTCGAAGAGACCGCGTGGATTAAATCGCATATCTCGGTGCCCATCTGCCAACAGGAACGCGTTTTAGGGTTACTAAGTTTGGACAGCGATACACCGGAGCGTTTCTCCGACTCCGATATTCACCTGCTGTATCCCCTTACTAACGCAGCGGCTATCGCTTTGGAGAACGCGCGGTTGCTGGCGGCAGAGGCACACCGCCGCCGCGAAGCGGATATATTGCGCGAAGTCGCGGGAGCATTGACCACCACGTTAGACCGCGATGAGGTTATGGATTTAATCTTAGACCAATTATCTCGCGTGGTCGATTATGACAGCGCGGCGGTGATGTTGTTGCAAAATAGCGATGTAGAGATCGCAGTGCAGCGAGGCTTTCGCTCCGAAGTTCAGCAATTATCCCCAAAGCAGATCGAAAATTTCAGCCACGTACAGCAGGTTTTGAAGCAGCGCACCGCGGTTATCATTGCGGACACCTTCGAGGATGAACGTTGGTGGCATCATCCGAACGCCGATTACATCCGTTGCTGGCTGGGAGTCCCCCTGATAGCTCAAAATCGCGTCATTGGGTTGCTGAATTTGGATAAAGAGGAGCCGGGATTTTACACCGAACACGACGCAAAGCTGGCTACCGCGTTCGCCAATCAAGCCGCCATAGCCCTTGAGAACACGCGGCTCTTCGCGGAGGCGCGCCAACGCTTCAAGGCGATGACCGCGCTGTACGAGATCTCCTTGGATATCGCCGCGAGTCTAGATATGACCGAGCTTTTGGATTCCATCATAGAACGGGCTGTAAGCTTATTAAAAGCGGACGCGGGGGGAATTTATCTCTACGACGAGGAACGCGACGAGCTGGAAGCTGTCACCGGATATGGTTATTCTAAGAAATACGTGGGGACCAGGCTAAAACCGGGAGAAGGGATAGCCGGAAAAGTGTTGCAAACAGGTGAAGCGCTCGTCGTGGATGATTATCGGAATTTGGAAGGGAAAAGTCCATTATTTGAGGGAGAGAAGTTTCTCAAAGCTATACTAGAAGTGCCCATGAAGTGGCGCGATCAGATTATCGGCGTTTTAGTCATCAATTCCAATCAGAAATTCAATGAGGATGATGTCTGGCTGACCGCGCTGTTCGCCAACCAGGTAGCCATCGCTATTCAAAATGCGCGATTGTTCGAGGCGTTGGAGGCGCGTATGAAGGAACTACAACGGACGCAAACGCAGCTCATCCAATCGGCGAAGATGGCGGCTATCGGGCAATTGGCAGCCAGCGTAGCGCATGAACTGAATAATCCGCTAACTTCTATACTGGGTTTTGCCGAACTATTGTTAGAAAGAGCCGCCGATGATGGCCCTAGCAACAAAGTTTTGGAGACTATCATTCGCGAAACTAACCGCGCCAGTGATATCGTGCACCGACTTTTAGATTTCTCGCGTAAAACCGAGCATGAGCGAGAATATTCTAACATAAATCAGGTGATACGCGACACTTTAGCTCTCATATATCAACAGATCAAATACAGTCAGATAATCATACAAGAAAACTACGCGAATGATTTGCCCTTAGTCCCTTTAGATGTCAATCAGATGAAACAGGTCTTTCTCAATATTATCACTAATGCTATCCATGCGATGTCGCGGGGGGGGAAATTGTCCATCGCTACTGAAGAACATGAGGATAAGATCGCGATCCACATCTCCGATACGGGTAAGGGAATTCCTGCCGCGCACCTTAAACGTATTTTTGAGCCATTTTTCACCACTAAGCCCGCGGGGCAAGGCACCGGTCTCGGATTATCTATAAGTCAAGGAATCGTTCGACAGCACAAGGGGCGCATTGAGGTGGAAAGCCGCGAGGGAGAGGGGACAACTTTTACGATTTGGCTGCCTAAGAAATGATGATATGGTGACTGCGCGGTAACACTGTATTAGTACTTACGCAAATTCAAAAAGATTTACCGCTGAGGGCGCGGAGAGCGCGGAGTTTTCCGAATGATCTTGGAGCGCACCGTAAATATGCTTTTCAATGAGGACTGGTGATCGTGTATGACCGTTAAGAAATTATCCTCTTAATCTTCTCCGCGTCCACTGCGTTCTCTGCAGTTAATCACTACGTGGTCTGCGTAAGTCCTGACTGTATAATACGCGGTTTTATTTTGTATTTATCAATTTTGCGTGTTACAATTTGCTGAGTTCCTTGAAAAAGGGAAGAAAGTCCGTTAGGTGACTGGCGCGAGTTTTTCATCTAGAGGGGGAAGATGTTTCAAAATCATGCGCAAACGTATACTTTTGGTAGATGATGAAAAAAATATTAGGTTTGTAATGGAGAAAAGCCTCGCGCGATTAGAAACCTACGATGTTGAGGTGGCAGGTTCCGGACCGGAGGCTTTGAGCAAGATCGCCGAACAGCATTTTGATCTGATAATCACAGACCTGAAACTGTCGAAAGATATGGATGGAATGGAATTGATGGCTAATATACGCGATATGGGACTGCATCCTCATTTCATTCTTATCTCCGGGTTCCTCAGTGAGATAAACAAAGCCAAAGCTCGCGGTATGGAAGTGCATAGTTATTTAGTCAAACCATTTCCGCGAGAGACCTTGATCAGCGCGGTGCAGGATGTTTTTGAGGAATCTGAACAGACTGACGAATAAAACTCCGAATTGGCTTTGACAAGAAATAGGACACGGATTGACATTTTCGTATGTTAGTCTACGTCCTA
>CAZSIG010000153.1:0-7945 GCA_964606195.1 uncultured Anaerolineales bacterium | reverse complement strand
ATATACAAATAGGGCAATGCGGCGCGGGCGCTGCGGCTTTTTTGTGAGAAATTGCAACTTTTGGTATACTAAACGTGAAGATGATAGAATTTACGAAAACTAAATTAGCAAAAACGGCAGGTGTGGAAACCTGCCCTACTCCACAAATCCGTGTAGAGTCTATTAAGTTTCACGTCTAACATAAACATGGCTCAATCAAAAACTCAGGTTTTAATCAACCATATTCGCCTGCGACACGAAAACCGCGAACCCCCGTTCGTGCTCGTTTTAGGCTCCGGGGCGATGCTCGCGCCGGACAGTCGCGGTAATGAGAGCATCGTAGAGACGGTGTTGCGGCAATACGCGACGGTCGATTTCACTGCGTTGGATAGAACCGAACGATTGCAGGCGTTCTACGAGGTGATGGACGCTAGCACACGCGATGAGCGCTACATGATCTTCAAGAGTTTCTACTCCCAGCGGGCGTTACCGCGCGGTTACTCGTCACTGGCACAATTGGTCGCGGAGGGGTATTTCGATTTGCTGTTCACTACTACATTCGACCCGCACGTCGAGGACGCACTGTTCGATGTGGGAATGCGGAGCGGCGATTTCAAGATTATGATTAACGGTGAGGACGAGGAGGAGCAGATCATCACAGCGTTGGAATTTCATACCCCGCGCATCAAGTTGGTCAAACTGCACGGCGACCTGAACGCGCGTATTCTGGCTTTCACGCCGGAGGAGGTATTCGAGTTCAGCAATGACATCGAGAATCTGCTGCGTTCTTATGTTAATCGCGATGTGATTATCGTAGGGCACGACTCGCGCGATGAAGACCTGAACCGCTGCGTGGAACGGCGCGGTGGCGCGCTGTGGTACGTCAATCCTAACTCCCCCGCGACAGGAGATCCTATTTTTCGCGCCATGCGCGCGCGGCGCATGACCGACTACGTGATCAGCGGGGAGGAGGGCAATTTAGATAATTTTTTCATCACCCTCGCGGATGAGTTGCTACACGCTCCAACCTTCGAGGATGAAGCCGCAGCGCGCGGGGGCGCTAAAGTTAGCGCGGTTTTGCGCGTGGACGTCGAAGGTGAGGCGACGGAATTTGATCTTCCTAAAGAAGAGGGGATAACTTGGCAACTTGGACGTTCTGACAGTAACGAGGTGGTGATTAAGAATCGCATGGTGTCGCGCCATCACGCGCGCGTGGAACTGCGCGACGGCGCGTATTTCATCGTGGATGAGGACAGCACCAATGGCACCTGGCATGATGGTGAACGGATCAGTGAACATAAATTAGCCAACAATGATGAGATACAATTGGGGCTGGGCAAGGTGCACTTGACCTTCATTGACAAGAGCGCGGGCGAATCGATCACCGAGAAGCATGATATAACACTGTTGCAACGTCCGCAAGATTTATTAACTCAATCTCACCCCTTGCCCCGACCCGAAATGCGCAAATCTTATACCGGAGAAACCCCCGCGATCGCATCGCGCGGGGCAAAGAGCGCGGCGGAGTTTGCCCATTCCCAAAGCGAACCGCGTCGAGTCGTCGCGCTGTCGGTGACTTATTTGGGATTGGAGCGAGTGGAACAACTCTTCTCGCACGATGAGATGCTGAACACCGCGGGGCTAGTGGCGATGATGCGCGGGGAGATCATTCAGGAGCATGGGGGGAAGATCGATGATGTAGTGCGCGATAATGTCATCGCGCTCTTTGGAGTGGTTGAGACAGTAGAAAGCAGTGCGGCAGATCCATTACGACAGGCACTGTCCGCCGCGTTGGAACTGCGCGCGGGATTGGCGCGCATAAACGCTGATTTGCAACAGCGATTGCGGCGCCAACATAAAAAGGACGATATACTAGCGCTCACGTATATCGTCTCTTCAGAGGCACTGCTCACGCCATACATAGGAATAGCCGCTGGTGAGATGCCGGTGCGCGAGTTGGGTAAGGGGAAATATGAGTATCACGACCGCGAGGGGATAACCGCGCTCTCGCTGGGATTGTGCGATGTGGCTGATGGGGAGCAAATATTGGTTGAGCGAGATGTCTACGAACGGGCGCGGCGCGATTTTGAGTTTATCGAACTGCCCCCGCGTAAAGTCACCGGCAAAGAGGCGCAGCAGAAAGTCGCGGTCTATGAATTACTCCGTCCTCACGCTGAAGATAAACCGGCAATCGGTTTGTACGGCATTGGATCGCCCCTAGTAGGACGCGCGGAGGAGTTTACATTGCTCAAACAGCGCGTCGGGGAACTGTTGGGGGGAAAAGGGCAGGTGGTGATAATTCGCGGTGAGGCGGGCGTGGGGAAATCGCGTCTGGTCGCGGAATTGCGCGATTGGCTCGGACATCGCGGTGATGATACGGAGTATATGACCGGGGCGAAAGTTGGAGGAGTGCCGACGGCGCGCCGTTCGTTGTGGATCGAGGGCAACGTCGTCGATGAGCAGCACGAGGAAGGTTTCTCGCCGCTCGATAAAGTGGTTTGTGATATTCTGGGGTTCGATCCGAATATACCGAATGCTATAGACGAACTGACCGCGCTGTTGAGCGTGATGTTCCCCGCCCGTTATGAGGAGATGGTGCCCTACATCGCGTACCTGTTAGATATAAAATTGCCGCCGCTGACCGCGGTGAAGGTCGCCTTGCTGGATGCCGAGGGGGTGCAACGGCAGATTTTTATGAGTGTCCGCGATATACTTGCGCGACAGGCTGGCGAAACCCCCATCGTGCTGGTTTTCGACGATCTGCAATGGGTCGATAGCCGCGTCGTTGCCTTTTTGAATTACCTGATGGAGACGATAGAGACCGCGCCGCTGTTGATTTTGGGCATCTTCGTTCCCGCGCCTGAATTGGCTTGTCTGCGATTTCAAACCAAAGCGCGGCTCGATTACCCTGAACTGTTGACAGAGATGGAATTGTTGCCACTGGAGAATGACGAGAGCAAGGCAATGTTGATGAATCTGGTCGGCGCGACCGCGTTGCCCGAAGAGGTGATGATCCCGATTATAGAACGTACCGGAGGAAATCCGTTCTACATCGGCGAAGCTATCAACGCGTTGATAGATACCGGCAAGTTGGTGAAAGAGAATGGGCGATGGCTTTTGACCGCCGCGCCTGCGGAATTGCATATCTTCGACAGCATCGAGGATGTCATTCGTGCTCGCGTCAACCAACTGGATCCTGCGGTAAGAGAAATCCTGCAACGCGCGGCGATCATCGGCAAGAGTTTCTCCTATTCACTTCTGGCGCAATTGATGGAAGAGGATATTTGCTCGGCGTTGGATAATTTACAGTATCGCGAGTTGATACGCGAAGTCGCGGGACAGTTTACTCCCTCCGCAGATAAGTGGGATGACGATCAGGCAGAGCGCGTCTTTGTTTTTCGCCGCGCGCTCGTCCACCGCGTGGTTTACGAGATGATCGACGCGGCGGAGCGGCGCGAGTATCATCGCGTGATCGCGGGGAAGATTATCGAGCATTACCGATTCGTTTTGGATAGATACTACGAACAATTGGCGCGGCATTACGAAGGCGCGAAACTTTATGCAAAATCGCTCGAATATAGCTTATTAGCGGCACAACAGGCGCGAGAAGAATACTCGTTGACGACAGCACAACGGTTTTACGAGCAAGCCAGAGATGCCTTCAAAAAGCTGGAACCACAAACCTCCGACGCGGATAGGGTGAGTATCGAAGAGGGCTTGGCTTACATCAGCCTGCTGCAAGGTGACACGGAGCAAGCGATCTCGAGATACACGCGAGTGCTGTGGCAGTTAAAAAGGTTGCCCGAATTAGAGATGGGGAACCAGATGGCGGTGCAAGCTTACGTTGGCTTGGCGCGGGCGTGCGAACGCAAGGGCCAATTTGAAACGGGGCTTATCTGGATGCAAAAGGGGCTTGATACGCTGGGCGAGCAACCGGAGAGTGTGGAGAGTATTAAGCTGCGGTTGATCGGCAGCTTGATCCAGTTTAGAATCAGCGATTACGCGCAGGCGGAAGCGTGGGCGCAGACCGCGATGGAGCTGGCGCAAGACCTAGACGCGCCGCGTGAGCTAGCGCGCAGTTATCTGTTGCTAGGGCGAATTTATCGGTATCAAAACGACTATGCGCGGGCGATTGAGGTCTTGGAACATAGTCTGGCGCTGAACCGCGATATGGGTGATTTGCAAGGAATGTATGAAGCTCACGACCATCTGGCGCACGTGTACTTCACGAGCGGCGATTTTCGCGAGATGGAGGAACATCTGCGTGCGGCGCGCGAGACTGCGGAGAAGCTCGGCACCAGGCACGAGCTGGCGTTAAGTTCGCGCAATCTGGGGATCGCTTATTTCTATCAGGGCGATTTCTTGCGCGCCACCGATATGTACCTCACCGCGCTACGGGAGTGGGAAAAGCTGCAAATGCCATTGTTCGCGGCGATGGCGCGCAATAATATGGGCGAAGCGTTGGCGCGGCAAAAACAATGCGTCCATGCGCGGCGTTATTTACAGGAGGCGCGTGAACAGTTCGAGACGCTCAAGGCGCGCGACCGTTATTCTGAAGTTTATTATAATCTCGCTACGGTGTATTTGGAAAGCGATGATGAGGAGTTAAGAGACATCGACGAGGCATACGATCTGGCGCAAAAGTCATTGGAAGCTGCTACCGCGCTGCACCAGCGGGTGGAAGAGGCGAAAGCGTTACGGTTGCAGGGGCGGGTGTATACGCATCTGAAAAAGTGGGACGAGGCGAACGCCGCGTTGCAGAATAGCCTCGTGATTTTGCAAGAAATCAAGAGCCACTACGAGGAGGGGGTGACGATGCACCAACTGGCGCGGTTGCGCGCCCGACAGCAGCACACCGCGGAGGCGATTTGGTTGGGGGAGCAGGCGATGATGATCTTCAAGGATGCGGGCGCGGAGTGGGATTGGCGCGAGGCACAGGCGTTCTTGGTGAGGTTGAGTAGTGGGTTGGAGGTGCCGTAGGGATTAGTTTTTTCAGTAGAGTAGACTTGTTCCTAAATAAGTTCTTGGATGGCTAAGCAGTTTTTAGGGACGCGGATTAACGCGGATTTTCAGGATTTGCGCCCTTTATCCGCGTGAATCCGCGAAAATCCGCGTCCTATTTCTTGCCCAGCTTATTGGGGAACAACTCTAGTCATTTCATAGTAAGTAAACAAAAATTATAGGAGAGTAATAATTATGAAAACCAGCGCGGAGATACGACAGGATTTTTTAGACTTTTTCAAAAAATACGAACATACCATCGTCCCCAGCGCGTCGCTCATTCCGACCGGTGACGCGACACTGCTATTCACCAACGCGGGGATGAACCAATTCAAGGATATTTTTTTGGGACTAGAGACGCGCGAATACACGCGTGCCGCGGATACCCAAAAATGTATGCGCGTTTCAGGCAAACATAACGACTTAGAAGATGTCGGGCGCGATGGCTATCACCACACCTTCTTCGAGATGCTCGGCAACTGGAGCTTCGGCGACTATTTCAAAAAAGAGGCGATTCGCTGGGCGTGGGAACTGCTGACCGAAGTTTGGGGCTTGCCGAAGGAAAAATTATACGCGACCGTCTTCGAGGACGACCGCGACGGTTCGTTGGGAGTAGACGAAGAGGCGGTTGAGTACTGGAAAAGCGAGACGGACATCAATCCCGAACGTATCCTGAAATTTGGCTTCAAAGATAATTTCTGGGAGATGGGCGACACAGGTCCCTGCGGACCGTGCAGTGAGATTCACATTGACCGCGGCGAAGGAACTTGCGACAAGCAAAATGACCCTAATCATGTCTGCGGCGTCAACGCGGGGTGTGCGCGCTTCTTCGAGATTTGGAATCTGGTATTCATCCAATACAACCGCGACGCGGCGGGCGAACTGCACGAACTCCCCGCGAAGCACATAGATACCGGCATGGGCTTCGAGCGCGTCACTTCGGTCATTCAGGATGTGCCGACCAACTACGACACCGACCTCTTCACGCCGATTATGGACAAGGTGCAGACGCTCACCGCACATACCGCTGAAGAACGCGCTGCTAATGTCGTCCCTTACCGCGTCATCGCCGACCACGGACGCGCAGTCACTTTCCTCGTTGGCGATGGGATTATGCCGGGCAACGAGGGGCGGAACTACACGCTGCGAATGATTCTACGGCGCGCGGTGCGCTTCGGACAGAAAATCGGCCTGAATCGCCCCTTTTTGGCGGAGGTCGCGGAGACGGTCATCGAACAGATGGGCGGCGTCTTTCCCGAACTGGCGGCGCGGCGCGATTTTATTCAACAGGTCATCACTCAGGAGGAGGAACGCTTTCGCCGCACGCTTGAGCAAGGGTTAGAATTGTTGGATGACATCGTCGCTGAACTGCAAAGCGCGAATCAGCGCGTCATCCCCGGCGACCGCGCCTTCAATCTCTGGGCGACGCACGGCTTTCCACTCGACATCACACGCGACATCGCGGGGGAGCAGGGATTATCCGTTGACGAGACGAGATTCCACGCGGCGCAGGTCGAACATCAGAAACTCAGCCGCGCCGGAGAGATGTTCGCGGCGAAGGATACCGCGGAATTACAAGGTTATATCGACCTGAACCAGCGGTTGCATGATGAGGGCTTGTTGCAACAAGATGGCGTGCGGCGAACTTGTTACGAGGGGACGACCACCCCCACGACGGTCGGCGCGCTGGTCAGTGATGGGCAGGCGGTCGAAACCGCGCCGCTGGGCGCGCAAGTGGATGTCATCTTGCCCGCGACGCCCTTCTACGTCGAGAGCGGCGGGCAGGTCGGCGATACCGGCTGGATTCGGCATTACGATGACGCGGGGGAAATTGTGTGGGAAATTCGCGTCGACGAGCCGGTGGAGGTCGTGCCCGGCTTGATTGTCCACCGCGGAGAGATCACGCGGGGGACGGCTCACCGCGCCGATGCGGTACAAGCGGAGGTGAACGCGGCGCGGCGGTGGGACATCATGCGCAATCACACCGCGACGCACGTACTGCATAAAATCCTGCGCGATGTGCTCGGCTCACACGTCTATCAGGCGGGTTCGCTCGTCGCGCCCGACCGCCTGCGCTTCGACTTCAACCATACCACGGCGTTGACGCGCGAAGAACTCGCCGCGATTGAGCGGGGGGTGAACGCCGCGATATTGGCGAACTATCCGGTCAGCGCGGTACGTACGACCTATAAAAACGCGATTGACTGCGGCGCGATGGCGTTGTTCGGCGAGAAATATGGCGACGAGGTGCGCATGATTGAGACCGGATGGGATACCGATATGTTCAGCCGCGAGCTGTGCGGCGGGACGCACGTCAATTCTACGGCGGACATCAGCATCTTTCATATCGTTTCGGAGGGGAGCGTCGGCGCGGGGCTGCGGCGTATCGAGGCGGTGACGGGACGCGTCGCGCATCGACTGATAACCGAACGCCTCGCGGCGTTGGAGGATACCGCCGCGCATCTGCATTGCGAACCGAAAGCGATATACGAATGCGTGAATAGTCTGGAGGAGGAGAACGCGCGCTTACGCAAGGAGATAGAGAAGTTGGAGCGCGCCGCGGCGAAGGATAGTATGGATGATGTGTTGGAACAGGCACACGAGGTCGCGGGGGTGCAGGTGCTCGCGGCGCAGGTGGACGCGGCGAACGTCGATATGATGCGCGAGATGAGCGATTGGCTGCGCGATAAGCTACGTTCGGCGGTCGTCGTCCTCGCCGCGGTGATAAATGACAAGCCACTGTTCGTCGCCGCCGCGACCGATGATTTGGTCAAGCGCGGCGTCCACGCGGGCAATATGGTGCGAGAGGTCGCGAAGGTAGTCGGCGGCGGCGGTGGCGGGCGTCCGAACATGGCGCAGGCGGGCGGCAAGGACGCGGCGCGTATTGCGGACGCGCTGGCGGTGGTGGATGAGGTGGTGCGCGGGCAGGTGGGGGAGTGAGACGTGAGGCGTGAAACGTGAAACG
>CAZSIG010000152.1:3531-7956 GCA_964606195.1 uncultured Anaerolineales bacterium | reverse complement strand
CGCGATGTATTTGCGGTTCCGGGTAATATTTTTAATCGCGGCAGTAAGGGCACCAACGATTTGATACGCGATAACGCGGTCCCGGTAACGTCGGTGCGCGATATAATCGAGGCGTTGAATCTGACGATGGTATCCGAATATCAGGAGGCGCGAGTGACGCTCCCTGAAAACGCGACAGAGGCAGCGGTATACGCGCGATTGTCGGCAAATCCCACTCACGTAGATGAGATTCAACGTTCGTGTGACATGCCGATGGCGCAGGTATCTAGTACCTTAGCTTTGATGGAGTTGAAGGGGATGATACGCCGCGTGGAGGGGATGTATTACGTCGCGGTGCGCGAAGAGGCGGCGGAATACGTAGCAAGCTCGCAGGAATAGAACGCGATTTTTTTGCCACTAATTTCACGGATTTTCACTTGTAGGACTTACGCAAAGCACGCATTGATTAACCGCAGAGGACGCAAAGGGCGCGGAGAAGAGGCGAAGGAAAAACTTTTTTACTAGCATAAGTGGTTATAAACGTTCATTAAAAGTCATATTCGCGGTACGCTAAACAATGAGTTAGAAACCTCTGCGTGTTCCGCGCCCTCGGCGGTAAAATTATGATGAAGTTGTGTAAGTCCTAACTTATTTTTGCCATTTCGTGTTAGTTAGTGCAATTAGTGGCAAATTTTTATTTAACCCCGCGGGTCTCTGGGATTTTGCAGTGACCTGTAGGGCGGCTTTCCATAGCTGCCGTTTGGGGTAACTATGGATGGCAGGTAAGAAACCTGCCCTACCATGCAAACTCCCAAAGAGCCAACCCCGCGAAATCATAAAAAGCTCAAAGATTTGGAGGAGAAAACCGAGTTATGGAGATGTATATACTGATCATGGCAGGAGGTACGGGCACGCGATTGTGGCCGCGCAGTCGGAGAGACAATCCCAAACAGTTGCTAAATTTAGTGAATGCCGAAAAGACTATGCTGCGAGAAACCTACGACCGCATCGCGCCGTTGGTGTCACCGCAAAATGTGCTGGTGATGACGAACATGGAATACACCGATGAAGTGCGCGAACAATTGCCCGACCTGATTCCCGAAAATGTGGTGGGCGAACCAGCAGGACGCGGCTCAGCCCCAGCGATTGGGATGGCGGCGATGTTCATAAAGCAAGCGAATCCCGAGGCGATAATGGTCTGCTTACCTGCCGATCATGTAATCACGCAGCAAGAGCACTTTCGCCAAGTATTGAAGGCGGCGGCGAAGGTCGCGCGGGATGGACATTTGGTAACATTGGGCATCAAGCCGCAATACGCGGAGACCGGCTTCGGCTATATCGAGGGCGGAGAATTGTTGCAAGAAGTGGATGGAATCGAAGCGCGTCGCGTCGCTCGATTTACGGAGAAGCCCGACGATGAAACGGCGGCGGAATTCGTCTCCAGTGGGCGGTATTTCTGGAACAGCGGCATGTTCATCTGGCGCGTCGATGCCATACTGCGCGAATTTGAGCGTTGGTTGCCCGATCATTACCGCGCGTTGCAGGCGATAGGCGAGCGAAGGCGCGCGAATAAAAAGTCGAAGATTTCGGAGGATCTCTGGAATCCAATGAAAAACGAAACTATCGACTTCGGTATCATGGAAAAGGCGGAAGATGTAGTAGTGCTGCCGGTGGACATCGGCTGGAGCGACGTGGGAAATTGGGCATCGCTGCATGAGTTACTGCCCGCCGACGCGGAGAACAACGTAGTTATTGGAAAGCATGTAGGCATAGATACGGGAGACTCCCTAATTTACAGTCCCCAGCGCGTGATAGCGACCATCGGTTTGCAGAATTTGATCATCGTGGACACAGACGACGCCCTATTGATATGCCCTCGCGACCGCGCCCAAGATGTTAAGAAGATAGTCTCCGAATTAGAGGAGATGAACAAGCAAGAATTACTATAAGCAATTAGCTTTCAGTGGTCAGCGACCAGTTTAAGTTGCTGAAAGCTGATAGCTAAAACGCTGATCTAAAGGAGAGGTAATGGCAGAAGAGAAGATAACCGCGTATTGCATGAAGTGTAAAGAGAAACGCGAAGTGCAAGAACCGAAAGCGGTTTTCACGAAGACCGGGCGCGCGGCGACGCGCGGAATATGCCCAGAATGTGGGACGACGATGTTTCGCATGGGTGAAACTCCGGCACACGAGGGTTTACCGCGTCCGGAGGTAACAGCCGCGCCGCGTAAGAAAAAGCAGAAGCGGCGCGGAAAACGTAAAAAGACGACTAAATTAGTCATCGTCGAGTCGCCCGCGAAGGCGCGCACCGTCGGTAAGTTTTTAGGCAAAGGATATAAGGTCAAGGCTTCGGTGGGGCACGTGCGTGATCTGCTGAGGTCTAAACTCAGCGTGGATACTGATAACAATTTTGAACCGAAATATCGCGTTCCGAAGGAAAAACGCGAGGTGGTCAATGAACTGCGCGACCTAGTCAAACGTTCTGTGGAGGTCTATCTAGCCACCGACCCCGACCGCGAGGGAGAGGCGATCGCCTGGCATTTGCTAGAGGCGGCGCGCATTCCTCCTGAAATCTCGCACCGCGTCGTATTTCACGAGATCACCAAGCAGGCTATCGAAGAGGCGTTTGGGCATCCTTCGGAGATCGACATGGATAGGGTTAACGCGCAGCAGGCGCGGCGTATTCTGGATCGCTTGGTGGGATATAAGATTAGTCCGATACTCTGGCGCAAGGTACGTAATCGGCTATCGGCGGGGCGCGTGCAGTCGGTCGCGCTGCGAATGATTTGTGAGCGCGAACGCGAGATCGAGGCTTTCGTGCCGGAGGAATATTGGTCTATCGAGGCGGATTTAGCCAAACGAGAGGAGAAACCGAAGAAGCGGCGTAAGCAGTTTCGCGCCAAGTTGATAAAGATTCGCGGTAAGAAGTTCGAGTTGACCAACAAGGAAGATACGATGGGCATCGTCTCCGTGCTGGAGAAATCTCCGTACATCGTGACTGACGTTCGTAAACGCGAGAGACGCCGTAATCCCACCGCGCCGTTCATCACCAGCACGATGCAGCAGGAAGCCTCGCGGCGGTTGGGCTTCACCGCCAAGAGGACGATGGCGGTCGCGCAGCAGCTCTATGAGGGGATAACCGTCGCTGACGAATCGGTGGGGTTGATCACCTATATGCGTACAGATAGCGTCAATATTGCCGAAGTGGCGCAAGAGGCGGCGCGGCAGTTGATCAAGGAAAAGTATGGTGAGGAATTTCTGCCGGCTAAACCGCGCAAGTATAAGACGCGGACTAAGAAGGCGCAAGAGGCGCACGAGGCGATTCGTCCTACGGATGTGCGCCGCGAACCCGCGCAGATTAAGAGTTATTTATCGCGGAATCAGTATCGATTGTACGATTTGATTTGGAAGCGGTTCGTGGCAAGCCAGATGGCGCCCGCGCTCATGGATACCACTTCGATAGATATAAACGCGGGGGAGATGGGAGAGGACGCGCCGCAACTTCCTGTTGGGGAGTTGTTGCCCGCGGAGCGAACTAAGGAACTCAAAAAGGAATTGCCTTACATGTTTCGCGCCACCGGCTCGGTGATTAAGTTCATGGGATTCTTGATTGTCTACGAGGAATCTAAAGATGAGGACGAGAAATCCGATGATGGAGAGGTGACTCTGCCACCTATTGAGCCGGGAGAGATATTGGATCTGCTCAAGCTGCTGCCAGAACAGCACTTCACCCAGCCGCCGCCGCGATATAACGAGGCAAAGCTGATTCGGGCGTTGGAGGAGTACGGCATCGGTAGGCCGAGCACTTACGCGCCGATTATCTCCACGATACAGTCGCGCGGTTACGTGGAACGTCAGCAGGATCGCCGCTTGCATCCCACTGAATTGGGATTTATCGTCAACGATTTAGTAGTGGAATATTTTCCGCGCATTGTGGACTACGGATTTACCGCGCAGATGGAAGAGAATCTGGATATGATCGCGACCGGAGACCGAGAATGGGTACCGGTACTGCGCGAATTTTACGAACCGTTCGAGAAGACGGTACAACACGCGGAAGAGGCTATGCCGGAAGTCGATCTGCAACCGGAGGAGACGGGCGAACTGTGCGAGAAGTGCGGTAAGCCGATGATCATAAAGTGGGGACGCTACGGCAAATTCATCGCTTGCAGCGGTTTTCCTGATTGTAGAAACACCAAATCGTTCAGGGTCAAGATCGGTGTGACGTGCCCCGAATGCGGCGGTGAGCTAGTGGAGAAAAAGACGAAGCGCGGGCGTATCTTCTACAGTTGTGACAACTATCCGGAATGTGAGTTTTCGTCATGGAAACGTCCTATTCCTACTCCATGTCCGAAGTGCGCGGGACTATTGGTGAAACACAAAAAAGATATGATCAAATGCTTAAAGTGTGAGGAGGAATTCGACGTAGAGGAGATAGAGAAATTG
>CAZSIG010000152.1:0-3431 GCA_964606195.1 uncultured Anaerolineales bacterium | reverse complement strand
ATAAAGGGAGGTTATTAACATGTCAGTGATGAAGGATCAGTTGGAAAGGTTTGTGACGTACTTGCAGGCGGAGAAGAACGCCTCACCCTATACGGTGAGAAATTACCAATATGAGATAAAACAGTTTCTGAATTACCTAGAAGATCGCGACATCTACACTTGGGACGCGGTGAATCGCACGCTGTTGCGCGAATATCTGGCGTGGCTACAGGAAAAGGGCTATGTCAAACACAGTATCGCGCGAAAACTATCGGAACTGCGCTCTTTCGGCAATTTTTTGGTGGATGAAGGGGTACTGGCAGAGAATCCGATGCGTTCGGTCAGCGCGCCGAAGCTGCCCAAGCGACTACCGAAGACCTTGACCGCGGAGGAGGTCAACGCCTTAATCGACGCTCCTGATGCTCGCAACGCGCAAGGGGCACGCGACCGCGCCATCATCGAGCTGCTCTACGCGGCGGGGCTGCGCGTCAGTGAGTTGGTAGGGCTTGATCTGGCTAACATCGACTGGGATTCGCGAGAGCTGCGCGTAATGGGCAAGGGCAATCGCGAGCGCATCGCGTTGTTGGGAGAGAGCGCAATGAAGTCGCTGCGTCATTACGTGGACGAGGGGCGCCCCAAGATGATCGGAAAGAAAACCACGAACGCGCTGTTTCTGAACCGTTTCGGCGGGCGATTGAGCACGCGCAGCGTCCAGCTTATCGTGTCTAAATATGCCAAGCAGGCGGGGCTGGAAAAGAATATAACCCCGCACGTTCTGCGGCACACTTTCGCGACACACCTGCTCAACGGCGGCGCGGATTTGCGC
Organism: uncultured Anaerolineales bacterium; assembly: GCA_964606195.1. Classification (GTDB taxonomy): domain Bacteria; phylum Chloroflexota; class Anaerolineae; order CAZSIG01; family CAZSIG01; genus CAZSIG01. The sequence goes on along the minus strand of CAZSIG010000152.1, from coordinate 2,626 downwards.
GTGGTACAGGAGCTGTTGGGACACTCTGTACTGACTACTACTCAAATTTACACCCAAGTAAGCAAGAGCCAGGCACAAGAGTCTTACGATAAATCTCACCCGCGCAGTGAGTATGGTCAGGAGAACGCCGAAGAAGGTGCGAACTAATGACCGCGGCACGATTAGCCAAACTGCGCCAAATGCTATCGGAATATAGCTTGGATGCCATGCTGGTGACTAACGCCACCAATCGGCGGTATCTGAGCGGATTTACCGGCTCGGCGGGGGCGCTGTTGATCACCTCCACCGCGCAGCTCATCACGACCGATTTTCGCTATTATGAGCAGGTGGCAGAGCAGGCAGGCGATTTCACGTTGCTAAAGATCGAGACTGGACAGAAGTTCACCGATGTCCTGCCCGAATTGATCAAAAAGGGCGCGGCGCGGCGCATCGGTTTCGAGAGCGATTCGGTCAGCTACGCGCAATTTCAGACGTGGCGGAGCGTGGTGGAGAAAGCGGAAGTTGATGTGGAGTGGATGATGGGGCGCGGCGCGGTGGAATCGATACGGATGGTCAAGGATGAAGCGGAGATTGAGGCGATTAAAGCGGCAATTGCCCTATCAGACGCGGCGGTGGAGCATATTCGCGAGTGGATCGAGCCGGGCATGAGCGAAAAGGAGGTGGCTTGGGAGCTAGAGGTCTTCATGCGCACTAACGGCGCGGAGAAGACCGCCTTTGACATCATCACCGCCGGCGGCACCAATGGCGCGAAACCTCACGCACAACCATCGGCGCGGCTCATTCAAGAGGGCGAACCGATTGTGATGGATTTGGGAGCGTGCTTGAATGGCTATCATTCCGATTTGACGCGCTCGATTTATCTCGGAGAGCCGGACGACAAATTTCGCGAGATTTACGACATCGTCCTGCGCGCGCAACTGGCGGCGGAAGACGCGGCGCGTCTCGGTATGACCGGCAAAGAGTTGGACGCGGTGGCGCGCCAGATTATCGAGGATGCGGGATACGGTGATTATTACGGACATGGGCTGGGGCACGGCGTCGGGTTGCAGATCCACGAGAAACCGACGTGCAGCAAACGGTCGAAGGACGTGTTGGAGCCGGGCATGGTTTTTACAATAGAGCCGGGAATCTATATTCCGGAGTGGGGCGGCATCCGCATCGAGGATATCGTGGTCATGCGCGAGGATGGCGCGGAGGTATTGAGCCGCGCGGCGAAATGAGCGGAGTGAGAGTACACATCCCCCTCTCCCTGTAAGGGCATATGCGTCAACTTAAACTTAGACCACGCCTATACCTGCGCTCTAAGCCCCCGTCCCCGGGGGCGTTTAGGAATAGGGCGATGCTTTGGGCTAGACGCCCCCGAGACGGGGGCTTGGAGCGAGTTGATAATGCGCCGCCGCGAGGGCACACATCCCTCTCTCCCTTACAGGGAGAGGGGGCAGGGGGTAGGGCTTTCTCATTGTCGCGTATTTATCGCGCACTGCGCGAATTAGTCATTGTAGGCGCACCCTTTACGGGTGCGGTTGGCGCAGGCGTAAAGCCTGCGGCTACTTTGAGAAAGCCCTAGCAGGGGGTGAGGGTGGAATCTCGCGTGATAGGGCATCATGCTATATCTAGTACGTAGGTCGCGACTTTAATGACATTGAGATAAAGGGGATCACATGGGCAACATGACCGATATGGGTAAAATGCTCCTCTTCGTAGGGGGAATCATCTTCTTGCTCGGTTTACTTTTCACCTTCGCGCCGCGTATCCCCTTGCTGGGCAGGTTGCCGGGGGATATTCGCATCGAGCGCGAGAATTTCTCCTGTTTCTTTCCCCTCGCGACTTCGATTGTCCTCAGCATCATTCTGACGATCGTGTTGAACGTGATCGCGCGATTGATGAATAAGTAGATTGCGCGTAGCCAGAGATTACCATAAAGGGCATGAGGGAGTTTGTAGCTCTCTCATGCCCTTCGTTGTTTTTGAGTACTCGCGAATTCGTTTATTCGTTGCCCATTCGTTGCTCACTCCGTGGTCTTGTTCCCATATACGTCAACTTAAGCGTAGCCCGCGGCTATACCTGCGCTCTAAGCCCCCGTCCGCGGGGGCGTTTATGAATAGGGCGATGCTGTGGGCTTAGGCGCCCCCGAGACGGGGGCTTGGAGCGAGCTGATAATGCGCTTCCGCGCCAGAAATTTACATCGCCCTAAAATTAAGTTGACGCATATGCGGTCTTGTTCCCCCCCCGCGAGACCTGACAGGTTTCCAAAACCTGTCAGGTCTTGCTTACTCCCGCGCCCCCCGCACCCGCGCCAACGCCTCCCGCGCAACATCCACATGCGGAGACCCCACGCGCCCAAAAATCTCCACTACCCGCGCCAGCAGCCCCTCCGCCTCCGCCAGCCGCCCCTGCTCCTCGTACAACAGCGCGAGGTTGAACAGGGCAATACTCTCAGTGACAATGTCGCCCAATTCTTTGCAAATGTCGACTACCTGCTGATAGAGCCGCTCCGCCTCCGCTTTATCTCCCTCATCATCCACCAGATTTGCCAACTGTCCCAGTGTATAAGCCAGCCCCGCGCGGTTCCCCAATTCCTCCTTTATCGCCAAACTCTGCGCGTACCACTCCCGCGCCGCGGCAT
>CAZSIG010000151.1:0-7989 GCA_964606195.1 uncultured Anaerolineales bacterium | reverse complement strand
AGGTTATTGAAGTCGCGCCTTCAAGACATATGAACTAAAACACTAACAAGGGCACGCGGTTATCGCGTGCCCTTGTTACGTTAAAGCAGAAAATTAGTGAAAATTCGTGTTATTAGTGGCAACCTCTTTCCTTCCCTATAAATCTGCGGTCTGTCGTCCGAAGGAGATAAACTTCCAAGCCAAGACCACCGCCTCTACGACGATCACCGCGACGATTACTTCCGGCAAACCATGAACTATTCCGACTGTCACCGCTACACCGGGGGGCATATAGCCTCTTATCACCGCCATACCCAAAACCAGAATAGTGTTAGTCAGCGTCCCGACCGCTGCCGCGGCGCCCGCTGCGACGACTTCCGCCGCGGAGTGCTGCCATTTTTTGATCACAGCATATATCGCGTACGCAGTGATACCAATGAAGATACGCGGAATGATCGCTACCAATGGATCTTTGAACATCGGCACCGTGGCGTTGATGAAACTGTAAATTCCGAAGATCGCCCCGATCATCCCTCCGACTATCCATCCCTCCATAATGCCACCGATAATCGCGGGGACGTGCATGATCGTCGCGTTTCCCGCCGCGGTCGGCACAGGAATGAAACCGATTCTGGTTATGCCCAGCACAATGGCAATTGCCGCCAATACTCCCGCCATAACAATCTGTCGTACAGTCATTTTCTTTACCCCCTCCGTTAACTTCTCAACGAATTAGGTGAATTAAGCCAATTAAACCGCGCTTATTTGAGTTCATACACGGTCATAAGACAGCAAAAAATCCACTAACTCATTCTCTTTTCCTCAGGCTGAGCCATTGTATCATATACGGTGCAAAGGGACAACTCTTCTCAAGTCCAAATGGCGCGAATTTTTTTAGGCATTATGCCTCACATTTCATGCTATGGTGTCGACGTTGGCTTACGCGGCAAATCGGTGATTAGCAGCTTCATCTGGTCAACACCGCCGATGTGTATCAAGTACACGTCATCAGCGGCATCGCGCCGCGTGTAATACTGCGTATTATTCGGCGTCCTATCGCCCGCCCAGAGCCGCGCGGTGGTGTCGTCGGTTAGATGGAACGTGACCGTGATGAACGGCGCGTCCAAGCCGAATGCCGCGAGGTTATCATGCGCGTCGGTGATGATGCGCGTCGCCTTCACCGTGATGAACTGGCTTATCTCGCGCTCCACGCGCGCGTCGTCAGCGGGGACGGATACTGGTACGGTGAGCTGCCAATCCCCCGCGGCGCGCCGCGCGAGTTGCACATGCTCACGCGCGGTGTTAATCGTCACCGCGCTCACCGCGTCAACCTCGAAATCGAACACGCGTGGAAATTCCAGCACCGGCACGCGCTCAATTTCCCCTTTTCGGTACTCGAAAAAGTACGCGTAGCTACCCAACGCGGCTAGTATTATCAGTAGAATAATCGTGTTTCGTAGTTTCATGGGAATGATGCCTGAAACGTGATGCGTGAAACGTGATGCGTGAGGAGTGAAGTGTTACGTTTCACGTTTTCACGTTTCACTTTCTCCTCCACCACACCACCGCGCCGGCGATGAGGAAGAGCAGCGGCAGCAGCGCCGCGCTCGAATAGGTCGCGAAGGTGCGCTCCGGTGGAGTGAGATTGATGGGACGCATCGCTGGTTCTTTGGGGCGCACCGCGATTAGCTCCTCCTGCTCCGTGAGCCAGTTCAGGGCGTTGAGAAATAGGTCGAGGTTCGCGGTGCCCATCATCTGTTGAATAAATCCGTTGCCGACGAAATCGGAATCGCCGAGCACGACGAGCCGTCCGCTGTTCTCCGTTAGCTTCGTCGCGACCGCGAGCGTCAGCGGTCCCTTGGCGTCGTTCGCATCGGGCAGGGCGTTGCGTAAATCCGCGAGGTTGGTCTCGCCCCACGCCTCCGCGCTGGTCTGGAGCAACGGCGTATGCTGCGCGTTCGGCACCGTCATGTCGATTTTCAGCGACCGCGCCAGCGGCATGACGGTGGAGATGCGCGCCAGATTCTTGGTGATTTCGTGAAATTCGTAACTCGTCACCATCACCGTGCCCATGTCGCCAAAAAAGCTGTTGGGCGGGTCGATTACCAAATCGGCGCGGGGCGCGATGCCCCATGTGCGCAGCATCTCCGGCACATTTGGCTCGTTCGAGGGGTTGAGCAGGAAAAAGGCGCGCCCGCCGCCCGCGATGTAGCTTCGCAGCATCTCGATTTCGTTCTCCGCGTAGGGGGTCGTGGCACCGGCAACGACGACCGCGTCCGCGTCGGTGGGCAGCGTATCGGTAATCGTGCCCAAATTGAGCGCGGCGATCTCGTAGTTCTCGCGCTCGATTCTGTCGCGGAGTTGGCTGTAGCCCTCCGGTCCCGCGTCTTCGGGGCTATGTTCGCCATGCCCGATGATGAAGTAGACCTTCGGGGTGATGTCGCGCGAGACGTTCAAAATCGCGCTGGTCAGATTTTTTTCCTGCGGCACGGTCACGTCTTGGCGTTTGGCACCGCTGCGCACCACCAGCACGCTGTAGTTCGTCACATCGAACTGCCGCGCCAGCGCGGGGCTGCGTTCGGGGTCTACTAGTTCGTAGCTGATTTTGTCACTGTGATATTCGTATGCGCGCAGCAGGTCTTGCGCGGTCGTCTCTTGTGGGCTGCCCTCGACGAAGAAGCCGGTGATCTTTATGGGCACCGCCAATTCGCGCAGTATCTGAACGGTCTGCTCCGACAGCGTGTACTTTTTCTCCTCCGTCATATCGAAGCGGCGGTAGTGCCGCGCGCTGAAGTAGTTGATGATGAGCAAAATCCCGATGAACGCCGCGCTCATCACCAGCGCGTTGGAGAAGTGGAGCGTGAAACGTAAGACGTAACGGCGTAATAATTCGCGCATTGTAATTATTTATCCTCCCATAGGTTAAGGGGATGAGCATCCTCCCGCAGGTTTCCGAACCTGCGGGAGGATTAGCTCCACCTCCGACTGTTCAGTACTTGCGCGGTTAGAAACAACATGCCCGCCACGATGCTGAGGTAGTAGACTACATCTTTGGTGTCAATGATGCCCTTGAGAAAATCGAAGAAGTGTCCCAACGGCGAGATGAAGTAGAGAAACTCGCTCAAGGGCGGGTCGAGGTTGCTGGACGCGTATTGGAGAAACATGAGGATAAGAATAATCGCGAAGCCGACCACCGCGGCGACGAGTTGATTGGGGCTGAGCGCGGAGGCGAACAGTCCGATGGAGAGCAGCGCGCCGCCGAACAAAATCATGCCCAGATAGATGGAGAAAACCGCGCCGCGGTCGGGGGCGCTGGCGTATTCGAGTATCAGGTAGTAATACAGCGTGGGCGCGAGCATGAAGAGGAAGAAGAGCCAACTCGCGATGTATTTGCCGACGACGACCTCCCAATCGCGCACCGGCGCGGTCAGTAGGAGTTCGATGGTGCCGGAGCGGTATTCCTCCGCCAGCAGGCGCATGGTGAGGAGCGGCGCGATGATGACCAGAATGAAAAAGCTGTAGACGTTGCCGTAGATGATGTCCATGTATGCCTGCGCGTTGGGGCTGTTGATGATTAAGGCGAACATGACGCCCATCACGAGCAGGTACGCCGCGGTGACGACGTAGGCGATGGGTGACGCGAAGTACGCGCCAAGTTCGCGCTTGGCAATGCGCAAGGTGTTTTTCATATGAACCTCCGGGGGAAGCGAAGACGTGAAATGTGAAGACAGCTAGTAGGTTGCGCGGTACGGTTACGTTTTACGCATCACGTTTCACGCCTCACGTTCCTACGTCAAAGCATGACCTTTCAGCTTCTCGCGGCTTGCTTTCGCCTTTTTCTCTAGTTGAATGCGGTGCTCTCTGCTCTCGTACACTTCACCGCGCGCCATTGTGACCCAGCCGGTGCGGGCTAGTTCCAGAACTCCGAATTTTTCTAACAGGTTAAGCAGCGATTCAATGCGGTCCTCTGGACCGGTCATTTCAATCATCAAAGAATCGAGGGTTACATCGACGACGCGGGCGCGGAAAATACTAACTAACTGCATAATCTCCGCGCGCGTCTTACGCGTCGTTTTCACTCGCACTAATACCAAGTCTCGCGTCACGTTCGGAATGCCGGTCAGGTTGACCACGCGTGTTACGTTAATCAGTTTTCGCAACTGCTTGATGACCTGCTCGACCGCGCGGTCATCTCCATCGACCACAATCGTCATGCGCGAAATGCCCGGAATCTCGCTCACCCCTACAGTCAAGCTCTCGATATTGAAGTTGCGCCGCCGAAAGAGTCCGGATACGCGGTTCAACACGCCGGGCTTATTCTCCATAAATGCGACTAAAGTATGTTTCATGGCTATTCTACTCCTTTTCCATTGTATCTCTGATAGGGCGCGTCCGGTTGGTATTTCCCGTTAAGCTGCTCCGGACGGCGAATCATCTCATCGACCGCTTTACCCGGCGCGACCATCGGATAGACGTTCTCCTCTTGCACGATACGGAAATCGATTACCACGGGGCCGTCTGTCTCCATAGCTTCATCGATAACCGCGTCTATTTCCTGCTGTTGTGAGGCGCGCAATCCTTTGATGCCATAAGCCTCCGCGACCTTAACGAAGTCGGGATTGTACGCCAACACTGTGCCGGAATAATTTTTGTTGAAGAATATTTCCTGCCATTGGCGCACCATTCCCAAGAAACCGTTGTTGAGTATCGCGATCTTCACTGGCAATCTCTCTTGAATCACGGTTGCTAACTCCTGAATGTTCATCTGGAACCCGCCGTCACCCGCGGTCGCCCAGACTGTTTTGTTCGGACAGCCCACCTGCGCGCCGATAGCGGCGGGCAACGCGAACCCCATCGTACCTAAACCACCCGAAGAGAGCAAGCTCCGTCTGTTGATATGGTTAAAATACTGCGCTTCCCACATCTGATTTTGCCCCACATCGCTGACCATGATCGCGTCACCTTGTGTTACTTTCCAAATGCGGTCGAAGATATACTGCGGCAGCGGGTTTTGCTCGCAAGGTATCTCCTGCCCCAAAACGTCGCGGCAGACACTTTCTTCTTTCCATTCATCGATCTGCGCCCACCAGTCAGGGTGTTTTCGTTCCTCGATTAGCGGCAGCAGATTTTCCAGAATATTCTTCGCGTCACCGACAATCGGAATATCCACCGATACTAACTTGCCAATCTCCGCGGTATCGATATCGATATGGATGATCTTGGCATTGGGCGCGAAGTTGCTCAATATGCCGGTCAAGCGGTCATCGAAACGGCAGCCGACGGATATGAACACATCGCAATTCTGTATCGCGTGGTTCGCATAAGCCTCCCCGTGCATTCCCGCCATGCCGAGACACAGCGGGTGATTCTGCGGAATACTTCCCAAACCTAACAGGGTGTTAATCACCGGAATATCCGCTTTATTCGCGCATTCTAGTAACTCATCCTCCGCCCTGGATATGATAACTCCATGCCCGCCGATGAGCAACGGCCGTTCCGCCTCGTTGATTAACCGCGCCGCCTGTTTGATTTTGCCCTTGTGCCCGACTATATTCGGTTTATATCCGGGCAGATGAACCTGCTCTGGGTATCTATACTTTATTACCTCCTGCTGCGCACTCTTCGCGATGTCTATTAACACCGGACCGGGACGCCCGGTTTGCGCGATGTGAAATGCTTCTTTGATGACTCCCGGTAACTCCTCCGCCTCCGTAACTAGAAAGTTATGCTTGGTGATCGGCAAGGATATGCCGGTGATATCCACCTCCTGAAACGCGTCGGTACCGATAACCGGCTTCGGCACTTGCCCCGTAATCGCCACTACTGGCGTAGAATCCATGTGCGCCGTCGCCAAACCGGTGACTAGATTCGTCGCGCCCGGCCCCGACGTCGCGATGCAGACGCCCGCTTTACCGGTGGCGCGGGCGTAGCCATCCGCGGCGTGCGCGCCGCCTTGCTCGTGCCGCGTCAATACGTAGCGAATCGGATAATCCGTCAATTCGTGGAACAGGTTGATTACCGACCCACCCGAAATGCCGAAGATTACTTCCACTCCCTCGCGTACGAGACTTTCCCACACAACTTGTGCGCCGTTCAATTTCATAATCAATTTTCCTCCTTATTATTCTAACCGCTAATTAGTGTAGAGCTTTGTGTCGATTTTTTTATAATGACTTTCGCTCACGCGGGGTAGATAGCCCAATCGCATTGGGCATTATTATTCAATACTACTCATTAGCCGCCAACGCGGTTGGCTCACTACCCTTGTTGCGAAAGTAAACAAAAGGAGCACTCGTTTCAGAGTGCTCCCTTGCATCTCCAAATTAGTTATCTCTTTGTAGCGTTCTGCGCAAGCGTAAAGCCTGCGGCTACATTCGCGCCGAACGCTTATCAATCCTTAAACACCGCGCCCGTGCTCGCCGAAGTTACCAACTCCGCGTACCGTTTCAGATAACCACTCTTAATCTTCGGTTCCCATGCCGGTTGCGCGGCGCGGCGTCGCTCGATTTCATCCTCTGGCACTTGCAACTCCAGCGTATGATTCGGAATATCGATGTGAATCATATCCCCGTTTTGCACCAAACCGATCAAACCACCCTCCGCGGCTTCGGGCGAGATGTGGCCGATAGCCGAGCCGCGCGTCGCGCCGGAAAATCTGCCATCGGTCAAGAGCGCGACATGGGCATCCATCCCCATCCCTGACAGCAGCGAAGTCGGAGTCAGCATCTCGCGCATTCCAGGCCCACCTTTGGGTCCCTCGTAGCGAATTACGAGCACTTCGCCCTTCTCGAAATTGCCCGCCATAATCGCGGCAGTCGCATCTTCCTCGCCATCGAAAACGCGCGCCGGTCCCGTATGTACCATCATCTCCGGCTTGACCGCCGCGGATTTCACCACGCCACCATCTGGCGCGAGGTTGCCGAACAAAATCGTCAAACCGCCGGTCTTGGAGTGCGGGTTATCCAGCGGGCGAATTACGTCGTTATCCGCGACAGCGACGTTGGCGATGTTATCCGCGACACTGTTTCCCGTCGCGGTTAACGCGTCCCCTTTCAAAATTTCGGCATCGCGCAGCCGCGCCATCACCGCGGAGATACCCCCCGCGTAGTGCAGGTCTTCGATGTGATAATGCCCCGACGGCGCGATTTTGGCGAGGTGCGGCGTATTCTCGCTGAACTCATTCAAATCGTGCATGGTGAAATCGACGCCCGCGGCGTGCGCTACGGCAATCATGTGTAAGACGGTGTTCGTCGAGCCGCCCAGCGCCATATCTACGGAGAAGGCGTTGTGAAACGCCTGCGGCGTCATAATATCGCGCGGGCGAATGTTGCGCTTCAGCAATTCCATGACTTGGCGTCCCGCCTCTTTGGCTAACCACACACGCGCCGCGTCCACCGCGGGGATCGTCCCGTTACCCGGCAACCCCATGCCCAACGCCTCGGTCAGACAGTTCATAGTATTCGCGGTGAACATTCCGGAGCATGAGCCGCAGCCGGGGCAGACCGCGCATTCAATCTCGTGCAATTCCTCTTCGGTCATCTCGCCGCGCGCCACCTTGCCCACCGCCATGAACGCAGTGTTCAAATCGGCAGCCTCACCCTGATAGCGTCCCGCTAACATCGGCCCCCCACTGACGAATATCGCGGGGATGTTCATATATGCCGCCGCCATCAACATGCCGGGGATGATTTTGTCGCAATTGGGAATGAACACCAGCGCGTCGAAGGCGTGCGCTTCCGCCATGATTTCCACCGCGTCGGCGATTAGCTCGCGGCTCGCCAACGAGTATTTCATGCCCAGGTGGTTCATCGCGACGCCGTCGCAGACGCCGATGGTGTTGAATTCGAGGGGAGTTCCGCCCGCCATACGAACGCCCGCCTTAACCGCGTCGGCGATGGTGCGCAGATGGACGTGGCCGGGTATCACTTCGGTGAACGAGTTGACTATGCCGATGAAAGGCTGTTCCATCTCATAATCGGTCATTCCCACCGCGCGCAAGAGCGAACGATG
>CAZSIG010000150.1:0-8060 GCA_964606195.1 uncultured Anaerolineales bacterium | reverse complement strand
TGACCGCGGCGGCGTCTGCCATCGCGGGGTGTGTTGCTGATCCTAGAGAGGTGATAAATTAACCACTTCTTGGTGACTTGGTAGTAAAAACTATCATAGAGTTGAGTGGCGAAAATGGAGGTGGGTATGATGAGAAAAACGGTTATAGTATTCGGTTTACTGGGAACAATCTCCATGATATTGCTCGGCTGTGCCTTAGAGCCGCCCCCACCTACGCCGATTTTCGACGCGGTGGAAGCGACGCCTACGAGCCAATTATCTATGTCGGTGGAGCATATTCAGGTAGCCGCGCGGTATCCCCTGGAAGTAGAAGGGGAAATTTTGCAGGATAATCCGGCGGCGGTGTATTGGGTGCCGGAATGGTCGCCTAATGGACGAACAATGTTGTTTAGGCAAAGCGCGGGATCTGTGCCCTGCTATGAAGGCGCTGCCAAGTGTTATGCGCCGGTATACAATCTGTGGCGTACTGACGCGCAGGGTAAATCATCTACATTGTTGGCGGAACAAGTAGCTCTAGCGGCATGGTCGCCTGATAGCACTAGGATCGCGTATATGCGCCGCGCTGAGACAGGACAAGTATCTTTGTGGATAATGCAGGCTGATGGGACAGAACATAAGCTATTGACAGAAGACATCAGCCATAATAACCCCTGTTTGGATTGGCTAGAGGATGATATTGTTGTTTATTTTGGTAAAGACGATGTGGTTGTTGGCAAAAGCCTGAAAGGTGCTGTTGTCAAACAACTCACTCCTCCAGACTTGATGATAGATCCATTTGTAGGTACTTTTGCCCTGTCGCCACAGGGTGACCGCGCCATATTTGGTATGGGTCCGGAACTATGGCTGGTTCCCTTTGATACCCAGAGACCAATCACCATAACGTCTTACCTTGGCGCGTTTTCAGGCATTAACGAAGGTATCGCGTGGTCCCCTAAAGGTAGCAGAATAGCCTATTCCAGCAGATCGAGCATTTATTTTGTAGATGATGAAGGACAGAATATTTCGGAAATAAAAACAGTTTGGGAACCTAGTGACCTTGTCTGGTCACCTGATAGCAAACTTCTCGCTTTCATAGGACGCGCGGAAGAACGAGGGTTTTCTTATGAAATCTATCTGGTAGACACTGAGCACATGGCCATCAAGCAACTGACCCATGATAGAGAAGAAAATATACAGGGGTATAAGAATTCTTTAACTTGGTCTCCCGATGGTCTCATGCTTATCTATGGTACTGCGCGGTTACCCGGACAGAAGGTGCAAGTAATTGAATTAACCACTACTTCGTCTCAGGGGAGAGGTAGTCAAAGTAATAATTTAGAGGAGCCATTATCTCTCCCTTTTGTACCAATTCCTTTCAGTAGACTTACTCAAGTTTTAAGTGACTGTCCTTACCAAGCAGAGAATGACGGTACAATTTGGATTCTTAGGGAAGAATATGGCAACGAGATGGTGAATATTCCCTTTGATATGGGAATAGCCGCGGATATCACATTGAGTAATTATCTGGGAGGAGTATTGGAGTATGAAATTGGTGGTACAAGAGAAACCCCTTTACGCAGTTGGCAATCTGAAGCAGCAAAAGCTACAGCCGTAGCCGCCAGGACCGTGGCACTCTACTGGTGTCCCCGCACCACGGTGTCCTATGGGAACAATACACATTATGGCCTCACTGATCACTCCTATCAACATTACAATCCTGACTGGTCGGCAGACCGCGCGGCCGAATATCGCGCCTTTGTAGCAGACACAGCCGGAGAATATCTGACCTATGAAGGCAATCTCATCTCTGGATTACAATATCGTACTTACACCGGACGGAACACCGTGAACACAGAACCTAATGGGCCGCACAAAGAGATATACGACCCCGTAGCGGCTGAAGACGAGACGAGAGGCACCGGTATGGGGCAGCATAGTGCCAATCATTGGATGATGGGATTACATAACGAGCAACTAGATGACGCGGTGAATGTGCCCAACATCACATGGCAAAGTTATAAACAAATCCTGCCCCATTACTACACCGACATTCAGATCGAACGCGCCGGCACGCGTCTCACGCCCTTCATGCGCTTCAACGTACTGACCGCGACGATGCAGCCAGATACTAGTATTGTCAACTACGGAGAGTCTTATCAATTTCAGTTCACTATCCAGAACACCGGCACCAGCCCGTGGCGCATCGCGGAAACCAATGACTACTATGCCTTGAGCTATCATTGGCAGGATGCCGCGGGGCATTCTCATAACACTACCACCAGAGTCAAAGTCACCACTATGGCAATTGACCCCGGGGACCCCTGGACCGTCACCATCACCGTTGCCGATGTGCCCGCCACCTGGCGCGGCGCGGGGGTTGTGGCGTTCGATATGCTCTATCGCTCCCCGATGCTCCGCACAGATGCCGCGCCGCATGCCCCTGTAGACGATTGGTTCAGCGCCCAAAATCAGGCATGGTTCACCTATGATATTCCCGTATGCTATAATGGGCCGTGTAGTATCGCGCTGCCGGTGGTTATGAAAAATATGGCGAGTACATTAGTCAGTGTTGAACAGGCGTATCCGGCACCAGGATTCGCTTTACCATAGCATAAAGTTTTCAGTGGAGTTATGAAAATGTCAAAATTAAACCATCAACAAACTGTTTCTAGTTTTCAATCTGCCTTAGTCCCGCTACCGATCGAGAACGTTGACACCGACCAAATAATTCCGGCGCGGTTTCTCAAGACGATCGACAAAGCCGGCTTGGGCGATAACCTCTTTGCCGATTGGCGTTACGACGCGGACGGCAAGCCCAAGCCCGATTTCATGCTCAACAAACCGACATATCAAGACGCGCAAGTGCTCCTCGCGGGCAACAACTTCGGCTGCGGCAGCTCGCGCGAACACGCGCCCTGGGCGTTGGTCGGCTACGGCTTCAAAGCGATCATCAGTACCTATTTCGCCGACATCTTTCGTAATAACGCGCTCAAAAATGGTTTGTTACCGATAATAGTTGGTGCGCATACGCTCCACCGCTTGTTCGAGTTGGTGGAAGCTGACCCCCGCGTGCAAGTCACCGTTGACTTGTCCGCCCAAACCCTCACTCTGCCCGATGGGCACTCCGTCGAGTTTCCCATTGACCCATTCTCTAAGCATTGTCTGCTAAACGGCGTGGACCAACTCGGCTATTTGTTGTCGCAAGACGCGGCTATATCCGCCTACGAGGCGCGTATGCCCGCGCGCCTAGACACCACCGCGGCGATTATTATTAGCATCTAGGGGCGAGTACGCGCTCGTCCCTATTGCAGGGGGCGGGCGCGCCTTCGATGATGAGCCGCGCGTTTGTCCCCTTATCTAATTTCCAATTTTAATTTATGATTTGCATAAGGAGGCAAACGATGAGTTATATAGAAGTTTATGATACCACATTACGCGACGGCACCCAACGTGAAAGCATTTCCCTCTCGCTGGATGACAAGTTAAAGGTCACCCAATTACTTGACGAGCTAGGGGTCGCTTATATCGAAGGCGGCTGGCCCGGTTCTAACCCCAAAGACGCGGCATATTTCCAACGTGTTCGTGAATTAGACCTCAAAAACGCGCGCATCGCGGCGTTCGGCATGACCTGCCGCGTTGGCAGTCAGCCCGCGGAGGACGCGAATATTCAAATGCTCCTATCATCGGAGGCGCCGGTGGTGACGGTAGTCGGCAAAACCTCGATGCTCCATGTCCGCGAAGTGCTGCGCACGACACCGGAGGAGAACCTGCGGCTTATTAGCGAGAGTTTGGCGTATCTCAAATCCCAAAGCCGCGAGGTGATTTACGACGCGGAACATTTCTTTGATGGTTATTTCCTTGACCCTGAGTACTCTTTAGACACTCTGCGCGCCGCGCTAGAGGGGGGCGCAGAGTTACTAGTGCTCTGTGATACTAACGGCGGAATGATGCCGTGGAATGTCGAAAGGGTTATACGGGAGGTTGCCGAAGCGGTGCCGGAGGCGCGGTTGGGAATGCACGCGCACAACGATGCGGAACACGCGGTGGCGAACACCGTAGCGGCGGCGCGCACCGGTCTGATTGACCACGTACAGGTCACCGCGAACGGTTACGGCGAACGCTGCGGCAATGCCAACTTATTCTCTGTTATACCGAATCTAGAACTTAAACTAGGGTTACAGTGTTTACCGAAAGGGAATTTGCAACAGCTTGCCCACGTATCACGCGCGATATCCGAAATCGCCAATCTGGCACCCGACCGCCACATGCCCTACGTGGGCAAGAGCGCGTTCGCGCATAAGGGCGGAATGCACGTGTCGGCTATGCGGCGGAATAAGGATAGCTACCAGCACATAGACCCGGAATTGGTGGGCAACAAGATGCGCGTGCTGGTTTCTGACTTGTCGGGGCGTGGCAATATGCTCACGAAGGCGGAGGAGTTCGGCTTAGATGTCTCGTCGGACGCGGCGCGAGATGTGCTAAAGGACATCAAGGAATTGGAGAATCAGGGGTTCTCGTTCGAGAGCGCGGAGGCGAGCGTCGCGATGATGATGCTGCGCAATCAGCCGGATTACGAGCCGATGTTCCGCCCGATAGACTTCATGGTCGTGGTGGAGTTGCGCGAGGGGCGCGGCATTTTCGCCGAGGCGACGGTGAAGGTGCAGGTCAACGGTGAGGAGATGCACACCGCGGCGTCCGGCAATGGTCCCGTACATGCGCTGGATAAGGCATTGCGCCGCGCATTGCGCCCGCACTATCCACAACTGGCGCAGTTCCATCTCGCGGATTATAAAGTGCGCATCCTCAACGGTAACAGCGGCACTGCCGCCACCACGCGCGTGCTCATCGACACGCAAAACGGACATAAATGGTGGAGCACCGTCGGCGCGAGTCCGAACATCATCGAGGCGAGTTGGCGCGCGTTGGTAGATAGTGTAGAATACGGGCTGATGAATTGTCAGCAGAATGAGGCGTGAAGACGTGAAACGTGAAGATACATGAGCTACGCGATAAAGATTACGTCTCACGTTTTCACGTATCACGCCTCACGTTTCACGTTTTACGCATTACTAATTAGTCAAATGGAGAGAACTTATGCAAGCAAATATTGTAACTTTACCCGGCGATGGCGTCGGGCCGGAAGTAGTGGCGCAAGCTGTACGCGTGTTGAACCGCGTCGGCGAGATATACGGACATACTTTCACCTTTAACGAGAAATTGATGGGCGGCTGCGCGATAGACGCGACGGGCGACTCTCTGCCGAATGATACCCTCACCGCGTGCGAGACGGCTGACGCGGTGCTATTAGGCGCGGTCGGCGGACCGAGATGGTCCGACCCCACCGCGCCAGTACGCCCGGAACAAGGGCTGCTCAAGCTGCGCGGACATTTCAAGCTGTTCGCCAACCTGCGCCCGGTGAAGGCGTGGGCGGCGCTGGCGAAGTACGCGCCGCTGCGCGCGGAGCTATTAGAGAATGTGGATATTCTATTTGTGCGCGAGCTGACCGGTGGAATATACTTCGGCGAGCGGCAAGAGCAGGGCGACGGCGACCGCGCTTGGGACACGATGGATTATTCGGTCGCGGAGGTGGCGCGCGTGGCGCATGTGGCGTTCAAGGCGGCGCGGGGGCGCAAGAACAAGGTCACGTCGGTGGACAAGGCGAACGTTCTCGCGGCGATGCGGCTCTGGCGGCGCACCGTAACCGCAGTCGCGCGCGAGTATCCCGATGTGACATTGGAACACGCGCTGGTAGATTCCTGCGCGATGAACCTGCTGCGCTGGGCGGCGGACTTTGACGTGGTTTTGGCGGGGAATATGTTCGGCGACATCTTATCAGACGAGGTCTCAGTATTGGCTGGCTCGCTGGGAATGCTCCCCTCCGCGAGTTTGGGCGAGGGGACATTCGGCGTCTACGAGCCGATTCATGGCTCCGCGCCGGACATCGCGGGCAAGGGGATCGCCAATCCAATCGGGACGATCCTGAGCGCGGCGATGCTCCTGCGCCACAGCTTGGGGTTGGAGAAAGAGGCACGCGCGGTAGAGGCAACAGTCGAAGCCGCGTTGGCGGATGGCGCGCGCACCGCGGACATCGGCGAACCGGGAACGGCGCCGCTCAGCACGCGCGAGTTCACCGACGCGATCTTGGAGAAATTATAACTCTCCTAAGAAAATAGGACGCGGATTTTCGCGGAGGGGAAAGTTCAGTTGCCCGCGTATAGACTTCCGAAGTTTTCCGAAACTTCGGAAGTCTGGGAAAATCCAATAGGACTTACGCAAGTTCATAATAATTTCACCGCCGAGGACGCAGAGGACGCGGAGAAGAGGAAGAGAAAAACTTTTTACTTTCATAAGCGGTCATAAACGTTCATTAAAGAGCGTATTCGCGGCGCGCTAAAGAACTAACCAGAAAACTCTGCGCTCTCCGCGCCCTCAGCGGTAAAAATACACCGAAGTTGCGTAAGTCCTATCCAACTCAATTGAACCAGTGCCTTCGCGAATTCATGTGGATACATACCCTAAATCCTGAATATTCGCGTTAATCCGCGTCCTATGGAATTGCTTACTTGTCCAAAATTTTATTCTAAGCGAGAAAAATGTCACCTTACGAGTTAGGATATAAAGACGGTCTCAAAGGGATATACAAAAACATCTACTCTGGTCTCGTCGCGGAGTATGACGAATACGAGTTGGGCTACAGCGACGGCAAAGAGGGGCGTATATATTCACCCAAACAGAGGAGTGAGACGGTGGAGGATTATTTTCGGCGGATACTGCGGCAGAAGCGACAGGATGATGAGGATTAGCCGCGAGGTATTTGTATAGCAAGTAATAATAAAAAACCTCCCGCAGGTTCAGAAACCTGCGGGAGGTTTTCAACTCTCTATATCATACCACCGCCGCGCCATCACTCGCCGCGCAGATATAAATACTTGGCTGCAGTTCAGCCTCAGCCTCGTAGCATTTCGCCACACTCGTTGCGAATTCTGTGGCATTATCAGCCCGCACCAATGCAACCGCGCAGCCGGCGAATCCTCCGCCGGTCATACGCGCCCCGTAGCACTCATCTTGTTCTCGCGCACATGACACCATCGCGTCCAATCTCACTGAAGATATTTCAAAATCATCGCGCATACTGCTGTGGCTCTCATTCATCAATCGCCCCAATTCAACCGCATCACCGCGCTGCATCGCCGCCGCGGCGCGTATCGTCCGCTCATTTTCGGTGACTACGTGACGCGCTCGCCGCCGCGTCAATTCATCCAACTCTCCCGCCCGCACCGCAAACTGTGTCACACTCACATCACGCAGCGCGGGCACGCCGAAGAACCGCGTCGCCGCCTCACATTGCGCCCGCCGCTCGTTGTAAGCAGAATCGACCAAGCCGCGCCGCGTCGCGGTATCCAATACCACCACCACAGTATCTGAGGGCAGCGGCGCGAACTGCGTCTCTAATGAACGACAATCGATCAACAGCGCGTATCCCGCTTTGCCCGCGGCGGAGATCATCTGGTCCATAATACCACAGTTCATCCCCACCCACTCGTTCTCGGCGTGCTGCCCGATACGCGCTATCTCCGCCGCGTTCCAGGGTAACTCAGAGATCGCCGCGAAGATGCGCGCAGTGGCAAGCTCTAGCGCGGCGGAAGATGATAACCCCGCACCCACTGGCACATCACTCACCAAAACCCCTTCCCAGCCTCGTAGCCTATAACCTGATTCCTGTAACGCCCATGCCATACCTTTGAGATATTCGCTCCAGCCTGCCTGCGTATTACGCAATTCACCTAATGCGAATTCACTCGCTTCGTCGAAGTTAAGCGAGTGTATCGCAACGCGGTGATCACCACGCGGGCGCGCCGCAATCCAGACCGCGCGGTCAATCGCCATCGGCAACACAAAACCATCGTTATAATCGGTATGCTCCCCAATCAAATTAACTCGTCCCGGCGCCCGCGCTACCACTGCTGGCGCCGCGCCGAACAATCGCTCGAATTCTCGCGTAACCTTTCGCTGCAAATCCATCATGTTCCTCCAAACCACCAAGCGCACAAATGACACTAAGACAGCTCTCAGACTTCCGA
>CAZSIG010000149.1:0-8085 GCA_964606195.1 uncultured Anaerolineales bacterium | reverse complement strand
CCGCCTGGAACGGCGGCTAAGAAAGCCGCCCTACACAGGTATTTTGAGCTTCGCGACGCATCACTCACCACCATTTACCCCACGAATCTGAGTTGACCCAAAAAATTTTGCTACCAGCATACGCGGGCACATGCTATCGTTTAAGGTCATATTTTTCAGATGGCACAGATTACAGCAAAAACTATGCGCTCTCCGCCTGCTCGGCGGTAAAAATACACCGAAGTTGCGTAAGTCCTAATAAAATTACCTACTGAAAATGGCGCGTCTTTCAGCAGGGGCATATCCAAGCAATTTGACATTATACTAAATTCGTGAGATAATCTTTTTATAGTTAACAACTTAGCCAGCGCACAACCGCGCGGCTAATAAAGGAGAGAGTTAGTTATGTTAGCGAGCATATTTGGTGCTTTAGTGACATGGATTGAACAGGTAGTTCTTACAATGGGATACACCGGCATCGTACTGGTGATGGCTTTAGAAAATGTCTTTCCCCCCATTCCATCAGAAGCTATCATGCCCCTCGCGGGATGGTTAGCCGATACAAAACCGGAAAAGTTCAATTTATTATTAGTCGTTGTAGCCGGAATGATCGGCTCCGTACTCGGCGCGATAATATTATACTATATCGGCTATTTCGCCGACGAACCCATCGTCAGGCAATTCCTACGCCGTTGGGGTAAATTCTTCCTGCTATCCGAAGATGACCTCGATACCGCGGTTGATTGGTTCACCCATTATGGAGACTGGGTCATCTTCTTCGGGCGACTAGTACCGATCATCCGCAGTTTGATATCCGTACCCGCGGGATTCAAACAAGAAAACGGCAAACCGATGAGCCTACCGCGGTTCCTGTTCTTCACTATGCTAGGTACAACGATTTGGAGTTTCATTCTGGCTTTTGCCGGTAACATATTGGGCGAAGCCGCGTTAGGGGAACATGGAATTATTATGAATGTTCTACATACCTATGAAAAAGCGGTGGTAGCGTTAATCGCTACCGCGATATTCGCCTTCGTCGGCTGGCGCGCCTGGCAGTTCCGCAAACGAACAACTTCGAAACCGAGCCTAGAACAGAGTTAGAAATCAAAGCCCCCCTAGCGGGGGTTTTTTTAATTTCGTTAATATTGTTAAGAATTTTATGCTTGATAAAACTTTTCAACACCACAACGTGATCTGTTGCAACTTCACGATAATTATGTTACCATAAACACATAATCAGCAAAGGAGATGACAAAAGAGAGTATGTATCAAACCACAATAACCGTTTCAACCAAAAGCCGCTCGGAGTTCATCGATGTCACATCCGAAATACAGCGCGTGGTGCGTCAAAGCGAAGTGCAAAGCGGAATATGCTATATCTACAACCCTCATACCACCGCGGGGCTAACTATCAACGAACACGCTGATCCTTCCGTTAAACAAGACATAATCACAAAGCTAGACGATTTAGTTCCCTGGCGCGACAATTACCGCCATGCCGAAGGCAACGCTGCCGCGCATATTAAGGCAAGCATGATGGGATCAAATTTGAATATACTTGTAGAAAACGGGAAATTAGTGCTGGGTACTTGGCAAGGAGTTTTCTTCACCGAGTTCGACGGCCCGCGCCGTCGCAAACTAATGATAAAAATCACGAGCGATTGACGGCTTAGCGTATGAATCCAGAGAGATGAAAGCACAGCTCATCTTTAACCCTAAAGCGGGGCAACTTAAGATAAGGCGAGCACTTCGCGATGTATTAGCATATTTCGATAGCGTCGGCTGGGAAATTGACCTGTGCGAAACAGCCGCGCCAGGTGACGCGATTAGATTTGCGCGCGCTGCCGCCTCGCGCTACGAGGTTGTCCTCGCGATAGGGGGAGACGGTACAATCAACGAGGTAGCAAATGGCTTGGCTTTCAGCGATACCGCGTTGGGAGTATTGCCCGTTGGCACAGGGAATGTGTGGGCGCGCGAGATGGGCATACCCTTCACGATGCCGATGCTGCCGCATCACCTTGTTGAGGCAGCTAAAGTCGCGGTGACCGGAAAAATCTATTGCGTTGACTTGGGCAAGGTCGATGAGCGCTATTTCCTGCTTTGGGCTGGCGCGGGTTTAGATGCCTTAGTTACAGAAGCTATCAACCCTACAGTAAAAAAACGTTTCGGACCACTCTCATATCTATTCGCAGCTTTGAAGTCCGCGGGAGAGTTGGCAGGCACTTGTGCCAGAATCACTTTAGATGACCGTCAAATTAACTACAATACGATACTCATTTTGGTGAGCAACATTCAGCTATACGCCGCGGTGGCGCGCATTGCCCCAATTGCCAAGTTGGACGATGGGCTGTTGGACGTGTGTATATATGAAGGGGGCGGAATGATACAAACCTTGAGACATGTGTTCAGCACGGTTATAGGACGACACATCCGCTCGCCTAAAATGGTCTATTATCAGGCTAAAGAGATCACTATAGAAACCGCGCGTCCCATACCTGTTCAACTTGACGGAGATCTACACGGTACTACCCCTATCACCATCGAAGTCGTTCCCCAAGCCCTCCGCATCATTGCTCCGCCTAAGCTATCTCACAAACTATTCATTGAAAACTGACCTTTTTCGCGAATAATGACAAGTTCCCACATACTTGATTTGACCATGCGCGGGTTTCGTGATATAATAAACTAATCAAAGGTGTTTTTTATTGAGGGAGGAGGTGATTTTGTGGGTTCAGTGAAGAAATGGCGTTCTAAGAAAATGGCTAAGCATAAACATCGCAAAAGGCTGAAAGAAAGCCGCTGGCAACGCAAGAAGAAATAGCCAGGGTCGCGGGTATATGGGACCCGCCTCAATTATAAAAGCCAGTATAAACAACAAAGCGAGGAGGTGATCACGTGTCAGTGACCTTAAGACCTGGCGAGTCCCAGGAAGCTTTGCTACGGCGATTCCGCCGCGAAATGACTAAGAGTCGTATTTTGAGCGAAGTGCGACGTCGGAGATGGTTCATTTCCAAAAGTGAGTTGCGCCGAATTGAAAAGGCGCGCGGTATACGCCGAGCAAGGCAAAGAATGCGTAAAAAAAGATAATGGTTGAATTGTGCTGCGCAACACAAGGCGCGGCACATGTTTTGTGAATATAGAAACTTTCATTGGAGAGGAGTGACGAAATGCCAAAGATGAAGACATACAAAGGTGCGGCTAAGAGATTCAAAGTCACAGGCACCGGTAAGATCATGCGCCGTAAACAAGGACGCGGTCACTTGCGAACTCGTAAGAGCAAACGTACATTGCGGTCTTACAATAAGGATTTGCCGGTAGACAAAGTGGACGAGAAACGAATACGCCGTATTTTGTCCTTGCGAGTACCGCGTAAGCGCAAATAGATAAACTAACGCTTACAGGAGATTAAGTATAATGACTCTGGCTACATGGAGAGACCTATCTTTAATTCTGCTGATACTAGAGGCGATGTTATTCGTTCTTCCCGTCCTTATTCTCATGTATTTCGCTGTACGGTGGATGCCCGTCATACCAGAAAAGCTACAGCCGATTCTAAAACAGGGGCGCGAGTATGTCCTACGCGCGGAGCGAGAGACGAAGAGGGCAACTAAGATCATCGTGATGATTCCCATTACAACGGCTTGCGTTATCGCGCAAGCTAAACGCACTACAGAGAAACTTATCCCCGATGCTCTTTACCACAATATCATCGAAAACATACCGAAACAAGGAGACGCCGCGACATGACAAAACAGAAAAAAACTCTGCTATCAATCATCGCAGTAACTTTTATCTTGATAATAGTTTCTCTAATAGCAGTGTGGCAATATCTACGCCGCAAACCCGCGCCGCAGCCAGTGGCTGAAAGTCAGAGTATCTCAACCAAGCGAGACATCCCTGTCAACGAAGTGATTAAACTAGCATTGGCCGTTGTTGGGGTGGTACGGCAAGTCATTGAATTAAGAAAACAAATGGCTTAGTTGTATTTAACTATTTGTAACCATTAAAGAGGACATTTTCATTGAGAAAATGTCCTCTTTGCTATTCGGTTGCTAATCCGCCACCGACGCTTCCACCCACAGTTTATAAGACACCGCGACGCGGCTACGATTGCGCATATCAATCGAAAAATCATCGCTTTTCCCCGGACGTAATATATCTGTATCTATAAAATCATAATTCGTATAAATGATGGTTCCATCCTCATCGTAAAACGCGGCAAATGCCTTAGTGTGCTCCACTTTGCTCTCTCCCACATTGACTATCTCTCCCGCTACCCCTATATCGGCAAACTGCCCCTCACCCAAGCGATCATTTTCAATCTTCAGATCATAGTAATAATATCCCTGCGCCCACTTTTCGAACTTCTCCGCGCCGATGGTTACGGCATATTCGCTTACATCGGGCGGCAAATCTTCTGCGCTAATCAAGCTGAGCATCGGCGCGGTGCCGCCGGGTTCAATTCTATTTATCGATGACCAGCGCACCTCCATCAAATCTTCTATGTAAAAGACCACTTTGAGTTGCCCCAGCGGCTCATCGGTCAAATTTTGCACCTCCATGACAATCCATAGGTTGTTTGAACTATCGGTGTATTCACTGTGGCTGACCAGCTTCAAACCATCTTGTATTCTATCGACAGTCATTTTCCACGCGACTTCACCCGCATCGCGCGGCGGCGCGGTCACTTCTATTTTATCTCTCTTACTTCGTCCAGAAGGCTCAAGCATCTCCATCGTTGGTGACGCGGTTGGTGTTACCACAGTAGGAGTAACAATATCATCTCGATTTCGCGCCCACCACACCGCCCCACTCGCCAATAGTATCGCACCTGATGTTAGCATAACCCCTATAACTATCCCCACCAGCCAACTATACTGCCTTAAAACCTTTGTTATAGTGTTTCGCGTCTCAAGTGGTTTCGTGATGAAATCTTTAATTGACGGCATGATCCCTCATTTCCTCCTCGCGAAAAAGTTCTATCTCTTCCAAATCCAATTTCGCACCTAATCTTTCGAATATCTTGACCGCGCGGTTCAACATATCATCAGCATCAGTCTCTTTGCCCACACCGCAATAAAACCGCGCCAGTTGAAACATCGTTTTCCCCACTTCATACTGACTACCCAGTTCCGCCAAAATCTTTAAACTTGCACACAATTCTTGTTCAGCTTGCGCGTATTCGCCGCCCGCGAGATAACCTTGCCCAAGTACCTCCTCCGCGCCCTCGCGCCCCAACTCACTGAGCCGCTCCGACATCGCGGTGAACCCCGAAATATCCGCCATCATCAGCGTGCCTGCGGTGAAATCGCCATGCACCGCGTCGCGGTTGGGGGACACCATCCGTTCGCGCACCAAATGATGTGGCACATATGTGGAGATGGTTTGCAGCAGCGCGGTCAGGTGTTCTAGGCAGATGCGCATATCTTGTTCCCGTAATCCATCCGTAAGGCATTCGCCCATTCTATCAGTCAGATATCGCGCCAACGCAGTTTCAAGCTCCGATTCCAATTCATAAACAGCGTACGCGTCTGTCATAAACCACCTCCTTCCATCTGTAATCAGTACTTACGTAGATTCAAAAAGATTTACCGCCGGGAGCGCGGAGTTTTTCTAAATTAGGACTTACGCAAGTTCAGGCTAATTTTACCGCTGAGGGCGCGGAGAACGCTGAGGTTTGAAGGTAGGGTTCTATCAGCATAGCAAAAATGACTTTTAATGAATGTTGATAAGCGTCTATAACCGCGAAAATCTTTTCTGCTTTCTTTTCTCCGCATCCTCGGTGCCCTCTGCGGTGAATTATAGTGCGTTTTTGCGTAAGTCCTATAAATGATCTTGGAGTGCCCCGTGAATATGCTTTTCAATGAGGATTTATGACCGCGTATGACCGTTAAGAAATTCTTTTCTTTATCTTCTCCGCGTCCACGGCGTGCTCGGCGGTTAATCACTACATAGTCTGCGTAAGTCCTGAGTAATTATACTTCATCATGCCGATATTTTACAATATAAAACGTGGAGATTCGCGCAGGTGCGACGCACCTCAAAGATGCGCCGCACCCAGTCCTCTTTCATATCTGATTTTCGCCCACTTATAACCGTCCGCCGGAAAACGAGATTCTTCGCTCCCGCTGGTCGCTCAGAATGACATCCTAGCGCGAAGTCTCATTGTAGTACTAATCAGTCCAGACGAAGTCGCGCGTTTCACTGTATGGACTTAATAACTCCTGAACTTTTCCGTTTTTACCGCGAATCACACCGACGCGCCACAGTATCACGTTTCCATAATACTTCGGATCCACTTGCCACTCGGTCTCTTTCAGCCAGACCGCGCCGCGTGGCTCCTCGCTGATGTGCCACACTTGCACATCGTACCATTCATCTTTCGCGAGTTTCCCCACGCTCTCCCAACTTATGATAATCGGCGTGACGATGCCATTATAGCGGCTATCATTCGCGGGTTTCAACAATTTCGGCGTGGGATATTTCTCCTGCGGCTGCGCGCTGTCGGATAGCGGCTTGTTGACTGGTATGACAATATCGGAGAGGGGCGCGAGTACCGGCGCGGTGGGCGACGGGGTTGAAGTCGGCAAAGGGGTCTCTGTCGGCGGCTTGGTCGCGGTGGGCGATGGAGTAATGGTCGGTGACGGCGTGATGGTCGGCGTAGGTGTCGCGGTCTTGCTGACGCGATAGCTGCCGAGTTCAGAGGGAATATATCGGCTGGCGCCGCCGTAGCGCGTCCCGATCCATAATTGCCCCTTCGCGCCCGGCGCGATCACGTTGACGTGATTATCCGCCAAGCCATCTGCGCTGGTGAAGGTTTGCCAACTCACCCCATCATACCGCGTTATCCCTTCGCCCAACGTGCTTAACCACAAGATATTGTGATCGTCCACCGCGATGTCCAAGATGTTGTTAGTCGGCAAGCCGTCGTCAGTCGTCAGAGTATGCCATATCGCGTCGTCATAATAGCTTATGCCCCCCTGCCATGTGCTGACCCACACGATGCCCTCTAAATCTATCGCGATGTCCCATACCACATCAGAACCCAGTCCCTGATTCACGCCGAACTCATGCCATTCTGTGCCGTCGTACATGCTCACGCCGCTGGGAGTTCCACACCACAGCGCGCCGTTCGGGGCGGCTGCCAGCGCGAGAATCGTATTGTCGCTCAAGCCATCATCGGCGGTGATGTTGCGCCACTCCGTGCCGTCATAACTGAGCAATCCGTTACCCGAAGTGCCGAACCACAAAGTGCCGGTCACATCCGCAGTTATCGCGATCACATCTTTGATCTCCATTTGCGTTTCATCAATCTCAGCGGTGGTATAGTTCTGCCATTTACCCGCGCGATAGCGGCTGATACCGCCGTAGCGCGTGCTGAACCATAGAGAGCCATCAGCGGTGCGCGCCGCCGCGAGGATCGAATTGCCGGCTACGCCATCCTCGACGGTGAAAGTGCGCCACTGTTTTTCGGGCGGCGCGGCATCATCGTATCGGCTGATCCCCCACGAAGTGCCGAACCACCACGCGCCCGCGTCGTCCTGTACAATCGCGGAGATGTCATTGTTGGGAATGACGCTGTCGAAGAGGAAACTCTCCCATCGTTCTCCATCGAAGCGGCTGATGCCCCAGTGGGTGCCTGCCCAGATGTTCCCCGCGTCATCTTCGACTAACGCGGTCACGTTGTCGTCCGCCAGTCCATTCGCGATGGTGTAGATGTGCCATTCCGCGTTCTTCGCCGCGTTCGGATCATAACTCGCGATCCCCGCCGACGTAGCGAACCACATTTTTTGGGTGTGATCTTCCAATATGGCATTGACTGCCCCAGAAGGAACCGCGGCGGTCCCCAACGGGGCGCGCCAGGTTTTTCCATCGTAATGAACCACGCCGCCGTACCGCGTCCCCGCCCATACACTGCCGGTATGATCTTCGGCTAGGGCTAGAATGGTGAGATCGGGCAAGCCCGCGGTGGTGGTGAAGGTTTGCCAGCTTTCGCCATCGTAGCAACTGATCCCCTCTTTAGTGCCAAACCACATCTTACCCTCGCGATCCGCTATGACCGTCCGCACGCTGTCGTTTGCTAGTCCTATAGTGTTGGTGAAGCTC
>CAZSIG010000148.1:0-8095 GCA_964606195.1 uncultured Anaerolineales bacterium | reverse complement strand
GTGGTTAAATTATTGTATTACTTTTCCCTATCACTTACTTCTTTACCACTACTGAAAATTTGCCCGCGCTTTAGTATGTAAAGGATTTGACAACGTATTGTGTATATGATAAACTGATATGCAAATCGTGTGGGGCGAGGTTTGATAGGTGAGAAATGACAGAATACGGTTGGAAAGCGCTGGCTGCTATGTTGGGGCTAGGCTTAATCGTGGGCTTGTTAATAGGGATGTTCTTGGGATGGCGCGTGTGGCCGGTGGAGTATCAGGCTACCGACCTAGTTGATTTGCGTCCCGAGTTCAAAGAAGATTATGTGCTTATGACAGCTTCTCTCTATATGCTGGACAGCGATTTAGTTAAGGCGCGCGCCAAGCTGTTGGAATTGGGTTATCCCAACCCGCGCCAGAAGATTATAGAGTTATCAGAACGATACATTCTGGAAGACCGCGACGCCGATGACATAGTTCCATTGATTGCCTTAGCCCAAGGAATGGGCATTAGCACCGATTTAATCGATGAGTATGTCGTCAATCTAACCCCGACGCCAACCGACGTGCCCGCGCCAACCGCTACGCCCCAAGCCGCGGCGGTACAACAGTCGAATATAACGCCGGAACCTACTGATTGGGTCGTATACGTGACCGCGACGCCGCGCCCGGTGCGAGTACGCGCCGCGCCACCGCCAATCCCGACCGCGACGCCGTCGCCTACTTTGCCCCCACGCGAATGGTCTTGGAACATGCCCAAAGGGGTGCAACTTATGCCCGCGAGCGTAACAAGCGGGCAGACATATTGGCGTTTAGTCAAAGCGGTGTTTGAGGATGTGAACACTACACACTTTTGCGGCGGAGATCATCAAATATATATCGAAACTATAGATGAGAATGGCGCCCGCGTCACCGGGCAACCGGTAAAGATGCGGTGGGCTGATGGGATGGAACACGCGGTCACGAACGGCAATGAGAAAGTCGGCTGCGCGACGCACTTCAGCATGTATGGGATGCTGGGGTCGTATGCTTGTCAGGTTGAGGGAGTGAGCGATGTAGTCGCGGGTATGGGACTTCCCGGCAAGCGGCATGTCAGCTATCGCTTAGTTTTCCAGCGCGTGACTCTTCCTTGATGGCTTATAGGGGTAGCATCGATAGGACATTTGACTAAATGTCGGTTTTATATTATAATGGGTGTTGGTTTTCTGTTAGGGGCGAAATCACTCTACCCCGCAGACCATCTATATGTATAAACGTATGAAGCTCCAAATGGAGCAACGCGAACGTTTTTCGAATAATAGTTTGGTCTTGTGTAACGTTTATTCCTTTTTGTTAGGGTAAACGCGTGATATGATTCGCTTAGATAGCGAAAGGTGGAGTGTGCGCCCTTATTTTGTGTAAGGTGAATAAGACAAGGAGATAAATATAAAAGTGGATACTAGCTATTTGAAGAATGCGCCACCATTTTCGGCTCTCACCGATGAGGAACAGCAGAAGCTGATCGCGCAAATGGACTTGGTGCGCTATCACCAGAATGAAGTCATTTTCACCCAAGACAGCAAAGCTGAGGCAGTGTACTTGATTAAATCTGGATGGGTGAAATTGACCGACAGCCGCGAAGGTTCTGGTACAGTTCTGGCTAACTTGGGCACCGGTAGTCTCGTCGGTGAGATGGATCTGTTTTTAGAACGACCACATTCTACTACCGCCCGCGCGGCATCTGATGTCGAGCTGTGGAAGCTATCCCGCTCCAGTTTAGAAGAAATTCTTACCCGTAATCCCTCTATTGCCCTAAAGCTCAGCCGTACTTTAGGGTTTAAGTTGGCGATACATAATCGCTACCTCGTTGACGAACGGCTGAAAGTTATTCCTCCATTTGATAATCTTCCCGATGCAGAGATTAACGCTATGGCGCGGGAATTTAAGTTGGAACAACATAATCATGGAGATGTCATCTGCCATGAGGGGGAACGCGCCGCGGCGATGTATTTAGTAGAGACCGGCAGTGTTCATCTAAGTACGCAAAACGATACAGCCACCGTCGTGGAGTTGAGCGCGGGAGACCTGTTCGCGGAGATGGCATTGCTTACTGATAAGCCGTATGCTTTTACCGCGCAGGTTGCCGAAGATACTTATGTCTGGTCGTTGGCGCGGGATGCCTTCGAGCGACTGATTACGCAATATCCCTTCATTCGCGTCACTTTCAGTCGCGCCCTGAGCGATAATTTAGGCGAAGCGGAACAGGAAGCCGCGGTGAAGCTGCTGCGAAACCTCGAACTCTTTAATGGTTTGTCATCTGATGCCTTGAAGAACATCGCGGAACGCCTGGTCATGCGGTTCGTTCCACATGGAGAGTGGGTCTATACAGAGGATATGCACGGCGATGCCATGTACTTCGTCGAATCCGGACAAGTGAAAATTGTCCCGAGCTCTGCTCGCGAGAGGGAAGTGCTGCACACTTTGGAAACGCAGGAATGTTTTGGAGAGAAAGCAACTTTCTTAGGGCAGCCGCGCACCGATGCGGCTGTGGCATCGAAAGATAGCATTTTGTGGATGCTGCATAAGAGAGATTTCGACGATTTAGTAGCTCGCTATCCGGCTATCAGCACCGCGCTAAATCGTATGCTCAGTGAACAGTTATCAAGTGCTGGAAGTGCTCAAGGCGGCTCTCCGTTGGCTAATCTCAGGTTTTTCGCCGATTTGCCAAGCGCGCAGTTGCATGACATCGCGCAGCAATTGCATCCCGCGAGATACCGCGCGAGTGAAATTATCTGTGCGGAGGGCACTCGCGGTGACAAGATGTATTTCATTGAAAACGGGGAGGTGCGCGTAACCAAAGATTCAAACCGCGAGCAGTTATTCCTGGCTAATTTGGGGCCGGGCGATCTCTTTGGGGAGATCGCACTTTTGACGGACGCGGTGCGCTCTGCAACGGTGACAGCTACAACCAAGGTGGATGTATGGAGCTTGGCTAAAGCTGACCTTGACTCATTGATGAACAAATATCCCGAGTTAATGGTTCGGTTGAATCGCATTTTGGGACAGCGGTTAGCTGATACCGCGGAACATGTGGCACAGCATCGTACCGATAGTTATCCTCGAACTCAACCACGTAGACAGCCTACTTACAGGCGCGAACCTTATGTACCCTCTTGGGATAGTGAAGCGACTATACAGACTAAAGCGCGGCGCGGTTATATGCCGCAAGCCAGGCCATACGCTGCTAATGATGTCACTCAGCCCGCTGCCGCATATCGCGTTCCGAAAAGCACGGAACCGAAAATACCGCCGATGAACGTTGGACATATGTTCATGGAGGCGCTGCATTGGTTCAACGGCTTGAATTGGAGCGCGAAGTTGCGCTTGGCATTGATAGTGATTTTGAGTGGATGGATATTCGGAGTTAGCGCGCCGGCATTGGTGCTTTCAGCGTTACCGGATAACTTAGAGCCGATTGCGTTGTCACAGGTGAGCGCGTCGTTACAGGTTAGCAAATCGTTGCAAGATACATTCCCCATGACCGCTTTGGTCGTTCAGGCGCAAGAGAGCCAGGAGCCAGAAGCGGAAATGGCTCTAGCTGAAGAGCTAGTAGAAACTCCTGTGCCAGAAGTACAGGAAGAGGAAGCCGCGCCGGATGAGGTGGTTGAAGTAGTCGAAGCTGTGCAGCCTACTTATACACCGCAGGCGACCTACACGCCATTTCCGACATATACCGCCCAACCACCGACCGCGACGCCTATTCCGCCGACGGAGACTCCCATACCTACGGAAACTCCTGTCCCGACAGACGCTCCCACCAATACTCCGTTGCCACGACCGACAAGAGTTCCGCCGACCGCGACGCCGATTCCCGAGCCGACAAATACCGCTGTACCTGAAGTGACGCGATTTTGGGACCCCAATATGCCGGGCGGAATCGTTCTTGAGGAAGCGGCGGTACAACCCGGGCAGACTTATTGGAAACTGGTAAGCGCGAAGTTTTTAGATGTTGAGGAATCGAATATGCGCCATCACACCTATGTGAACGTCATTGACGAGAATGGGCAGAAAATTGTTGGACAGCCGGTGAAGTTCGCGTGGGGAGATGGGCAAACGGTCAGACCGACGGAGAGTAAGAAGGGTGACGAGTTTGCATTAAACTTCGCGATGTACGCGAACATCGGCTCGTATCATGTGAGCGTGGAAGGTTTGAGTGACAGAGTGTGCGGTTTAGGCTTGATTGCCAAGCATCACATTTCCTATGAGCTGATTTTCCAACGCGTTGTTGCTCCATAAGTCTTATGATAAAAAATACAAAACCCCGTTCTTCTTCAAGGAACGGGGTTTTTTGTTTTTATCGTAGCAACTCCAGCGCAACGCGCGCCAATGTGGGGGGATGTAGCAGCATATTAGAATAACTCGCGTTAGCCATCGGGCAATAACACTCGCGGTTGCGAATGCTTGTGCGCATCTTCTCAGCCTCTTCTCCGGACCAAATAGGGCACAAGTCGTATTCTGTCTCGCGCAGATTGCCCAACGGTGCGGCGCGAATGCAACAAGCCCACACATCTCCATTCGGCGCGATATGCCCCGATGCCCAGCCCGCCTGACAGGGAATAATCTGGCGGCGTTCCTGCATAACGCGCGCCGCTAATTGATAATACCGCCGCCGAAACGCTTGCGTGATGCGCGCGAAGCCTGTGAATTCGCGCTGTGCCAACTGTTCTATCAGAAAGTCGGTAGCTTCGGCGTATTTATCTGGCGCGGGGGTGATGTTCGTGTCTATCGTGCTCAACTCCACGCGTTCCTCGGCTATCTCCGTGATGTAAGAATCGGGGTCGAGGTCGCGCAACGCGGCGTAAATCTTCGGTAGCCGCGTAATGTTAAACCGCGAGATGACCGTGTGAATACTGACTACGAGATTAGGATGATTCAGGGCGCGCAGGGCTTGGTACGTCTCTAATGCCTTAGCGTAGTTGCCGGGGACACCTCTAATCTCGTCGTGTCGCTCCTCCGTGTCGTCAAGGGATAGATTGATTCCCAATTGTGTGTTAGGGGCGCGGTGAAGAATTTCTTCCACCATTCGCGGAATGCGCGCTGCCAGCAAGCCGTTTGTCGGGATTGTAATCACGCCGGGGTGACAGCATTCATAACCCAAAGCAACGATTTCGGGCAGGTCGCGGCGTAAGAATGGCTCGCCGCCGCTGAATGTGAGGTAATAGGGCGCGCGTCCGATTTGCGCGAAAATGCGCTCGTATTCATCTATGGTCAATTCATGTACCGCGGGACGCTGCCAGATATTACAAGTCTTACACCGCGAATTACACCGGTAGGTCACACTGACCACCAGATTGAGCGGTAACAACTTGGGAAAACCGAAATATCTAAAACTGAGGTATAGAGGTATACGGGGAATTAGCTCAAACATTTATAAATTCTTGCCAAAGACTACCGCGATGTCGTGGCTGGCATAATAGCGGTCATTGAAACCGCAGAATGAAAACCCATTCTTTTGGAAAAAGGAGATGGCGGGATAATTCTTCGTTTGCATCATTGCCATTATAGCGCGTAGATTATATTTCTGTGCCCACGATATCGCGGCGCGTAACAGCTTTTTGCCTGTGCCTTGTCGTTGCTCATCTCGACAAATGACCAGATGATTTATCCATCCGGTGAGGTTCCAGCCCGCTACGGTCATATCCAGAAACCCCATGATTTCGTCATCTTCAGCCGCCACCAAAAAACACTCTTTTCGCTGCCAATCCTCGAACAGTTCATCCGTATCACGCGGATAAACTACGCGCATTCGGCGCGGCAGCCGCACAGTGCGAAAGGCAATGCTGACCTGTTCGTCATCCTCGCGTTTTTCCATCTGCCAGACATGATCTGTTGCAATGGAGACGGGTATTTGCATACATATATTCAAATCGCGCAGTTCTGCTAATCGGATTTCCATATATTCTAATCAGAGTAAAGCCTTCCCCGAAAAAAGGGGGCTAACCACAGAGACACTGGGCACGCGGAGATAGGTTGAGTTGGAGCATAAAAAAATTGAGCGTGGCACGAACAAAACTTAATATTATAGGACTTACGCAAAACCGCACTATAACTCACCGCAGAGAACGCCGAGGACGCGGAGAGTATCGCGCAAGATTTTTTGGGGCTGGTCATACCCGATCATAAGTCTTCATTGAAATTCATATTCGCGGCGCGATCAAAAACTACTCTGAAAACTCTGCGCTCTCCGCGCCCTCGGCGGTAAAATTATTGTGAACTTGCATAAGTCCTATATTATCAATATCGTGCTAAAAAACTCAGGGCACTCCGTGTCTCGGTGGTAAATTTCCTTGTCTTTTCAGTAGTGTCATAAAAAAGAAAAATCAGCGCAAATCAGTTAAATCCGCGTTCTATTTTGTTCTTCTCTGCCTCTTGCAACAACTCCTGTGCGCTACGGAGCGTCGCCGCGCTTGGTTTCCCCAACATCAAGGCGAGTTCTTCGACGCGCAGTGTTCTATCTAATTCATTAACCTGAGTCACCGTGCGGCTCTCCACTAGCTGCTTAGTAACCTGAAAATGCGCATCAGCATATCCCGCGATTTGGGGCAGATGCGTCACGCAAAAAACCTGGTGCATCCCATTTGTGAGCGTCCAGAGCTTCGCGCCCACCACACTGCCCATTCGTCCCCCTACTCCCGCGTCAATCTCATCGAAAATCAGCGTCGGAGTTTCGTCCACCGCGGATAGCGCGGATTTCATTGCCAGCATCAAGCGCGCCGTCTCTCCGCCCGACGCGGTCTTGCTGAGCGACTTCGGCGGCTCTCCCACGTTCGAGGATATGAGAAACTCCACCTTATCAATTCCGGTCGCGTCGAAGGAATACCGCTTGTCTCCGAGTTTAACCCCTTTGGCATCCTCTTCGCGGTTTATATCCACGATAAAGCGAGCTTGTTCCATACCCAAATCCTTTAGCTCGCGCTCGACATTCTCAGCCAGACGTTGGGCAGCCACTTGGCGCGCCTGTGATAAACGCTCTGCCTCGACGCCAATTTCACGCAGCAGTGATTTTATTTGCGCTCGCAATTCTTCCTCATGCTCTTCGCTATGCTCAATGGCATCCAATTCTTCAGCCGCGCGTTCTCGAAACGCGAGTATCTCCTCTATGGTATCTCCATACTTGCGTTTTAGGGTGTAAATCAACTCCAGACGATTCTCGACCGTCCGCAACCGCGCCGGATTATATTCGATTTGGTCTTTGTAATCCACCAAAGTCTTGCTGACTTCCTCTAGCCGATAGACCGCCTCTTCGGTCATGTGGCACTGCTCTGCCATACTCGCGTCTATTTGTGCCAAATCGCTCAATTCCTCCTGCACACCACCCAGCAAATCGAGCGCGGCGCGTTGTTCCTCCACACCTTCGTACAGCATCATGTACGCCTTTTCCGCGTGCGCGGTCAGCTTCTCCGCGTTAGCCAGACGGTCGCGCTCCTGTTTCAATTCCTCATCCTCACCCGCAGATAAATTGGCTATGTCTATCTCCTCTATCTGATAAGTCAGCAAGTCGATGCGTTGGGCGCGCTCTCGTTCATCTCGTTTTAGCTGTTTCAGCTCGCGCTGTAATTGTCGCAGTTTATTGACTCGCTCTCGCACCGCGCCGCGCAGTTCAAGCAGTTCCCCGTAGCGGTCTAAGAACTCCAGATGCTGTTTTACGCGCAAGAGCGATAGATGGTCAGTCTGCCCGTGAATATCGATTAGCTCTGTGCCGATGGCGCGCAGGATTTTCAGCGGCACCGCGCGGCTGTTTACGCGACATATATTTCGTCCTTCGCGATTCAACTCGCGGCGCAAGATGACCATGTTTTCCTCGTTGGTCAAGCCATGTTCTTCCAGTAAGGGAACTATTCTGCGACGTAACCTATCATCCAAGTCGAATATCCCCTCCACAATCGCGCTGTCGGTGCCCGAACGGATGTATTCGCTCTCGGCGCGTCCGCCTAGTAACATGCCGATAGCATCTATAACGATAGATTTACCCGCGCCGGTCTCGCCGGTCAGGACATTGAAGCCCGCCGCGAAACGCAGGCGCAGGCGGTCAATAATCGCAAAGTTAATAATGGTAAGTTCTTCTAGCATT
>CAZSIG010000147.1:2759-8103 GCA_964606195.1 uncultured Anaerolineales bacterium | reverse complement strand
GTGGGGTAGGGCAGGTTTCACTACCTGCCGTTGGGGGGGATAATGATCTAGAACGGCGGCTAAGAAAGCCGCCCTACGGAGGCATTACGCACCGCGTGGTAGCGCGGCTGATCATAATCTACCCCACGAATCTGAGTTGAACCTAAATAACTTACTCACTTGGCGCGGGCAGCGTCCCCGTAAAGGGGACGGCTACATTGTAGGCGCACCCTTTATGGGTGCGCTTAGATGGCAATGAACGCTTCCCTAACGCCCCCGGGGACGGGGGCTAGAGCCATGTAGAAACGCTTTTCTTAATCTTCTCCGCGTCCGCAGCGTTCTCTGCGGTTAATCACTACATGGTCTGCGTCGTGTTATTTAATTCTCATTCCCTGTTATACTGTTAGAAACCATGAATTATCTTAGTGTCCTTTGTGTTCTGGGTAGTTGAATTATCATGGAGGGAGAACGAATTTATGGAACGCCCCATCAAGGTATTGATCGTGGAAGACGAGGCGTGGGAAGCGCGCTACCTGCAGGTCATCCTGCGCGGTTTAGACTACGAATTCTCACCCCCGGTGGCTAAGGGGGCAGACGCCCTTGCCAGCGTGAGCTGTGATCCGCCTGATGTGATCCTGATGGATATTCGGCTCGCGGGCGGCATGGACGGGATCGAGACCGCGCGCCAGATTCTGGAACGGACGGCGATTCCCATTATCTTTATGACCGGCTACGCCCTGCCGAATGTGCGCGAGCGCGCCGAGGCGTTGAACCCTGCCGCCTTTTTGGAGAAGCCGGTAGCGCGGGTGACGATAAACGCGGTCATCGCGGACTTGTTCCCTCATAAACAGAACAAGAAGTAGGACGCGGATTTTCTGCCCAGCTTATTAGGGAACAACTCTATTAACCACGCGAAATCTAGCGACTATTATTAGGAGGAAATGAAAAATGCTACTAGACATTTCTATGCCGATTACCGCGGGCGCGGTTTTCCGCCGCGGCAGCCCGCCGGTGGAGATCGCCTCTCGCCAGTTCCACCACGAAGCTGAAGGAACCTACGAGACCATCATCCTGACTCTCCCCGCGCACACCGCCACCCACATAGACCTGGTATACGAGACGCGCCGCGTTCCCCCCGAATGCATGATCGGTCCGGGAAGGTTATACGATGTCACCAACGTGACCACCGCGCCGATTCGAGTGGCTGATGTCGCCCCTCAAGGCACTCCGCGCCCCGGTGAGTTCGTATTTTTCAGAACTGATTGGAGCCAGTTTGCGGGCACTCCGCAATACTACGATCACCCCGAACTCGCGGCAGAAGTGATAGATTGGTTGATCGCCCATCAGGTCAACGCGGTGGGCATCGACGCGTTGGGTCTGGGACGTGACCGCCGCCACAGCACGTATGACCGCTTATTGGCACAGCAGGACATTTTCGTAATCGAGAATCTCACCAATCTAGCTGCGGTACCGCGGCGCGAATTCACCGTCTATTGCTTGCCCCTATCTATCGAAAACGTTGATGCCATCCCCGCGCGCGTGCTGCTGGAATGCCGCGACAGTTAATTATGGGACTCTGGCGAATTTAGTGTTGTGGAGGAAAGGATCCCAAAAACCCGTTTTTTAAGTCTGTGAGAGGGTATTATTCTCCAAAAAACGATAGATGAAAGGGTTTTCTCAAAGTGTCATGCTGAACGCAGTGAAGCATCTCGTTGTGGCTGATACTAGGCTTTAGCGCACCGCGAAGCTATATGATAACCTAGCTACCTGACACTTTCAAATTACCACTTCCGCACGCGCCACTTTCGCCGAGTGAACTCGGCGCGGCTATCGGAAACATGCTGAAGCATGTTCGGCATAACGCGCTTCAGCGCGTTTCTCATAGCAACCGTGAGTTCACTCACGGGGGGGCGCGGCGCGAGACAGCAAACTGTCAGGTAGCTAGTATGATAACAAAAACGAGACCCTTCGCGGCGCTCAGGGTGACATCTTGGATAAACCGCGCGACTTTGAGAAAGCCATAGACCCAACCCCGAATAGAAAATAAAATGTGAAATATTATGTTGAATAGTAAAGTGATTAAGGTTTTGTTGATAGAGGATTATGCCGGAGACGCACGGCTAATTTGCGACATGCTGGCAGAAGCGCCACAAACCTCGTTCGACCTGAAACATGTCGACAAACTCGCGACCGGCCTGGCGCGGTTGTCAGCGGAAGAGGTAGATGTGATTTTGGTCGACCTCATGCTGCCGGACAGCGCGGGATTGGCTACTTTCGAGCGAGTACACGAACATGCCCCTCATGTGCCAGTGGTGGTGCTGACCGGCATCGATGATGAGACGGTCGGGATTAAAGCGGTGCAAGAGGGGGCGCAGGATTATCTGGTGAAAGGGGAAGTGAACAGCGGTTTGTTGGCGCGCGCCCTGCTGTATGCGATCGAACGCAAACGCGCCACGGAAGCGCTGAATAGGAGCGAGCGCAAATACCGCCACCTGGTCGAAAATCTCCGCGAGGGAGTCTGGGGCATCGATCGAAACGCGCATACCACCTTCGTCAACGCGCGTATGGCGGAGATGTTAGGATATACCGAAGAGGAAATGCTGGGTAAGCATCTCTTCTCCTTCATGGACGAACGCGGCATAGAGCTTTGTCAAAGTTACCTGGCGCGTCGTGAACAGGGCATCAGGGAACAGCATGATTTTGAGCTCATCTGCAAGGATGGGCGGCGCGTTTATACGAGCATGGCGACCGCGCCGATAAACGACGAGGCAGGAAACTACAGCGGCGCGATCGCGGGGGTGCAAGATGTTACCGCGCGTAAACGGGCGAAAGAGGCGTTGCGTGAGAGCGAAGAGCGCTACCGCACAGTGGCGAATTTTACCTATGGTTGGGAATATTGGCGCGATCCCGAAGGAGTGTTTCTCTATATTTCGCCCTCGTGCGAGCGCATCACTGGCTATCACGCCGCCGAATTTCAAACCGAATCCGAGTTGCTGGAGCGCATTATCCATGAGGCTGACCGCGCGCGGTTCATTGAGCATCTGCGTGATAAGAATAAACACACGGCGAGCGTGCTAGAGTTTCGCATCGTCACTCGCGCCGGAGAGGAACGCTGGATCGAGCATACTTGCCGCGCGGTGTATGATGCCGACGGACGTTATCTGGGGGAGCGCGCCAGTAATCGCGACGTTACCGCGCGCAAACGGGCAGAGCAGGAATTACAGCAACAAGCCTACCGTCTGGCAATGCTCAATCGCGCCAGCCAGATGTTCAACTCCACGCTCGACCTGAATCAAGTGCTCGTCACCGTGCTGGAAGAGATTCGCCGCGTGTTGGATGCGGTGGGGGCTTCGATCTGGCTGATCGAGCCGGAGACGAACGAGATAGTTTGCCAACAGAGTTCAGGGCTAGGACACGAGACGGTGCGCGGGTGGCGGCTGAAGCTGGGCGAGGGCATCGTTGGCTGGACTGCCGCGCATGGCGAGAGCGTGGTGTTGGCTGACACCTACACCGATGCGCGGCATTTTGCCGGAGTAGAACAAAAACTAAACTTACCCTTGCACTCCATCCTGAGTGTCCCGCTGCGAATCAAGGAGAAGGTCAACGGCGTAGTGCAGGTGGTAGGGCAAGCGAAGGGCTGCTTCGCGGCTAAAGACCTGGCAGTGTTAGAGCCATTAGCCGCGACCGCTGCGAGCGCCATCGAGAACGCGCAACTGTACACCACGCTCAAGCAACAGCAGGAACAACTGCGCGCTTTATCTAATATACTAGCGGAGACGGAGGACGCCGAGCGGCGGCAGCTGGCGCGCGAGCTACACGATCAAGTGGGACAAAATCTCTCGGTGCTCAGTCTCAACCTGAACATCGCGAAATTACAGATGCCGGAGACCGCGCCGGAGGTGGTACACTCTTGCTTGGAAAACTCTATGAGCCTGGTACGCGAGGTGGCGCGCCGCGCCCGCGACGTCATGGTGGACTTACGCGCGCCCGTGCTGGACGATTACGGCTTAGCCGCCGCGCTGAAGTGGTATAGCGAGCGATTTACTGCCTGGTCTGGAGTAGAGGTCGCGGTGCATAGTGCCACAGACACCCTACGCCTGAACGCCATGATGGAGAATACGCTGTTTCACATCGCGCGAGAAGCCTTAGCCAACGTTGCCAAACATGCGCAGGCTGCACAAGTGGTGATCACGGTGGAAATCACGGAGAAAAATGTTCGTTTGATGATCGTCGATGATGGTATCGGCTTCGACTCCGCCATTCCCCCGCGCCGTCATAATGATGACCGTGAGGGCTGGGGTTTGCTCTCGATGTCGGAACGCGCCGCCGCGCTGGGCGGGACCTGTCGGTGTATCTCACACTCCGGACAGGGCACACAAGTGATCGTGGAGGTGCCTAGATGAGTATCACAGTCTTTTTGGCTGATGACCACGTCGTGCTGCGCGACGGGTTACAGTTTATGTTGCAGGCGCAGGCAGATATCGAGGTCGTCGGCGTCGCCGCGGACGGCTTGGCGGCGGTGCGCCGCGTGACGGAATTATGCCCCGACATCGCGATTTTGGACATCGTCATGCCTGAATTGAACGGCATCGATGCCGCGCAGCGAATTATCGAGGAATGCCCGCAGACGCGCGTCATCATCCTCTCCATGTACTCTAACTCCGAACACGTTTTTCGCGCCCTGCGCGCCGGCGTGCGCGGTTATCTGCTCAAAGAGACCGCGGGCGATGAGGTGATCACCGCGGTGCGCGCCGTTCATGCCGGGCGGCGGTACCTGAGTTACGACATTTCCGACGGCATAATTGACCAATATCTACAACAAACAGAGGAGATGGCGGAACAAAGCCCACTGGCGCGGCTCAGCGACAGTGAAAGACAGGTGATGAAACTGATCGTCGAGGGCAAATCTTACACTGAGATCGCCGAAATCCTCTCCCTCTCCCCCAAGACCGTTGAGACCTATCGCGGGCGGCTGATGCAGAAATTGGGTCTCAACAACCTCCCCGAGTTAGTCAAATTCGCCATTCAGCATGGCGTGACCGCGTTGGAATAATGGACCGCGGATTTATCTGTCAGCTTTCAGCGAAGTTTCACCCTCACCCCCAACCCCCATATGCGTCAACTTAAGCGTAGGTCGCGGCTATACCGGTGCTCTAAGCCCCCGTCCGCGGGGGCGTTTAGGAATGGGGCGATGCGGTGGGCTTAGACGCCCCCGAGACGGGGGCTTGGAGCGAGCTGATAATGCGCCGCCGCGCTTGAAATTTACGTCGCCCTAAAACTAAGTTGACGCATATGCCCCCAACCCCTATCCACGCCCATCGCGCAGGAGCAGGAGAGACCCGAAGGGTTTCGGAAAACCCTTCGG
>CAZSIG010000147.1:0-2659 GCA_964606195.1 uncultured Anaerolineales bacterium | reverse complement strand
CTTACCTGCCGCTGCGAGGTTCAAGAGGAGCGGCGGCTATGGAAAGCCGCCCTACTCCTCACGCCCATCGCGCAGGAGCAGGAGAGACCCGAAGGGTTTCGGAAAACCCTTCGGGTCTGGTCATGCCCCTATCCTCTACTCCCATCGCGCATAATCAGCGACAGGTAGTCCGTAGGGCAGGTTTCTTACCTGCCGCTGCGAGGTTCAAGAGGAGCGGCGGCTATGGAAAGCCGCCCTACATAGGCATTACGCACCGCGTGGTAGCGCTTATCATAATCTACCCCACGAATCTGAGTTGCCTCATTTAGAATTGAACAGCCCTGCACACTCAGGGGCTTAAGATCGCGTATGACAACGAAAACGTATCTTTGCCACACCCCGCGTCCTCTGCGCTCTCGGCGGTGAAATTATTTTGCTCCCCTTGTATATCAACCTCCATCAACCTTTTTTCCCCATTTTGTAGGGTTTTCCCCCGCGCTTTGTAGGGTTTTCCTGACAGACAAACACGCGCCTTTTTGGTATACTAGAGGCGATGTTTATGTCATGTCTGAAGTGGAGGTGTGGGGAGCAATGCCCGAAACAATCTTAGTCGTTGATGACCACGCGGCTATGCGCGATGTGTTGCGTACCTGGTTTAATCTCGTATTGCCCCAGCACCAGATCATCGAGGCAGACTCCGCGGAAGATGCGTACCGTTTAGCCCTGCGCAACAAGCCCGCGCTGCTCATCACCGACATCACCTTACCCGGTGGCATGAACGGCATCGAGTTGACGCGCTGGGTTAAGAGTGTCATGCCCAATGTGGCGGTGGTAATACTAACTATTCACGATGATAAAATTCACCGCGCCGATGCCCTGAATGCCGGAGCCGACGCCTACGTGACTAAGGCGCACATGGAGAAAGACTTATTACCCACGGTAAAAGCCGCGCTCGAACCGTGCCAAGAACACGCTCAGGAATATATCGCCACTTCTTTCAGCAACGCCACCAAAAACCGCGCCCTACCTGTGGAAAATATGAACTGATAATTGTTGAGAACTGGGGAAAGGAGATCAAACTAGAATGGAAGATACGCGGAGTAGCTTAGCGCATACAGAGACGCAGCATAATTTCGTATCGTTTCGCTTGGGCGCGCAAACCTACGCCTTTCCCATCGAGCCGATCATCCAAATCGTGGAGATGGTCACAATCACCCCCATTCCACAGGTCAATCACACCGTAAAGGGTGTCATCAACGTGCGCGGCGCGGCGGTGCCGGTAATCAGTCTGCGGCAATATATGGGCTTGCCCGAAATCTCCCTCAAATTGCACACCCCTATCATACTGCTGCAGATCGACGCGCAAACGGTCGGCGTGATCGTCGATGAGGTACAGGATGTGCTGAGTTTGCCCACAGAGCGCGTCGCGCGGACCGTGGAGGTATTGCCCGCTGGGTTGGGTGACGCGCCGATTTTACATGGCTTGGTGCATACCGCGGAGGGTGTGGTGCTGTTGTTAGATGCCGCGAACCTCTTCTCACCGGGGCAGGCTCACGCGGTAAACCGCGCCCTTGCCAAGCTGCCGGACGAGGCGGGATTCGTGATTGATGATGCTGAGACCGAGGAGCCCGCGCCACCTTCGGCGGAACAGGATAGCCCCAATAAAATCGATCTCAACACCGCGACCGCGGCGGAGTTAGAGACCTTGCCGAGCATCGGTGCCGCTTACGCTCAGGCGATCATAGCTAATCGCCCCTATGAGAATATCGCGGAGATCACGCGCGTTTCAGGCATAGGGAAGGTGGCGCGCGAGAGATTGCGCGAGCTAATTACTGTGTGACCCCTTCGAGAATAAACCGGCGCGATGGGGATCGCGCCCTCTAGTACGCGCGCCTCCAGGGCGGTATCCCCTAGGGCTTTATCAAAGTACAAACCGCGCAGTCAAAACCTCCCGCAGGTTTGATTTTCTGGTCGAAATACATCGCCCTATAACCGTAATCGCGCTGGACCAAGGTTACATTGGTTAAACCTGCGGGAGGTTCGCCGACATTGAGAAAGCCCTACCCTATACCGCCGCTATCGCAGTGAAATTAGTGGCTCCCAAAGAGCCATAGAGATAACTCAAGTGAGAGCTAATAATGTCCTTACCGAAAGAACTAACTTCAGAGTTTTTGGTAGATGAAACCATTCCCGACGCCTGGCAGCACATCTGGGAACGCCGCGCCGCGCAGCTCGCGCAACGCTCCTCTCAAGAAGATCGCGGCGCGCAGGTCGAATTGGTGCTGGTCGAACTGGGATGCGAGGTCTACGGGTTAGATGTGCATCACGTCTTCGACATCAAACCGATGGGGCGAATCACCAGCGTCCCCCGCGTCCCGGAGTGGGTTGCCGGAGTGGTCAACCTGCGCGGGCAGATCTACTCGGTGGTCGACCTGCCGCGATTTCTAGGTTTAACGCAAACTGCTGAGGATGACGAGAACCACGCCGCTTACTTAGCCGTCGTCAAGGACGCGAATATGGAAGTGGCATTGTTGGTGGATAATATCCTGACAGTGGAGATGTTCCCCATCGCGCAGTTGCAAGACGTGACCGACACCGTACGCGGCATCTGCTCCGATTACGTCCGAGGCGTAGCCACGCATCGGTTCGCCTCACCGAATAGTTCGGACGGCGCGGTTGC
>CAZSIG010000146.1:4210-8124 GCA_964606195.1 uncultured Anaerolineales bacterium | reverse complement strand
GGCTAATTATCAGCGACTCGGTGCCCGCGCACGCCACTTTCGTAGCAGGCAGCGTTCGGTTTTATGGGACGGGAACGCCGCGAACCGTGCCATCGATCTTAGCTCGAGATGTTGTAATTCCTGTCGGGGATAAAGTCAGCGCGACTTATCAGGTGCTCGTCCATTTCCCGCTCGACAATGAAACGGAAATCATCAACACCGCGGCGGTGATTAGCGATGGAATCAACCTCTTGACTGCTACAACTACAAATGTAGTTAGCTCCGCGATAGCCTTGACCGTCACTAAACTAGCCGAACCGCTGGGTGCGGTGCACCCCGGTGATGTGATCACCTATACAGTATTTGTCACTAACGAGGGCAACATGAACGCGGTTGGGCTAAGTATCAGCGATACAGTTCCCGCGCACACCACATTTGTAGAAAACAGCGTCCAGTTTTACGGCGACGGCATATCGGGCACCGCGCCGCCGCTGTTAGCCGAAGAAGTGACCGTATATGCCGAACAGAGTGTCAGCGCGACCTATCGGGTGACGGTGGCTACACCACTGACCGATGAATTGGAGATCATCAACACCGCGGCGGTGATTAGCGACGGCGCGGTGTTAGTCACAGGCACAGCGGCTAGTCAGGTCGATTCCGCGCCGATTTTCGACGTTTCTAAGAATTCGAGCTATCTTTCGCCGCTCAAGTCTGACTCGCTTATCACTTATACCATAATGGTGACCAACATCGGTGATGCCAACGCCACCGGCGTAGTGCTGAGTGACACGGTTCCTGATTTGACCAGTTTCGTCAATGGCAGTAAGGCGATGACGCCAACTTGCGCGAGTTGTTTACAGACTACCTCGCCGATTTTGGCAAGTAATGTCACCATAGACGCGGGGCAAAACATTCTATTGACCTATCAAGTACAAGTGGACAGCGCGGTGCTCACCGATACACTTATAGTTAACAGGGTCTCGATCACCAGCTCCGCGGTGCTAACGCCAGCCGAAGCAAGCGTCGCGGACCAGGCGTTCGCGAATACCCCAACACCTACTGCAACACCGACCGAGACTCCCACTCCAACAGAGACGCCAACACCGACTGCTACCCCCACGTATATACCGCGCGCGATCGTGAACTGCGCGGAGGTGCATTATACGAATACGGCGGGATCACTTATAGTAAGAATCGATTGCACGAACAGATACATCAATCCGCTGTTGTTGTATATGCCGATAATGATGAAGGGGTATCCATAAAACAGGTACTTCGCGCGCGGCGGTAGGACCTTCTCAAAGTCGCGGTTTAAGGTGACGGTCAATGAACGCCAATGAACGTGATACAAAGACTTCCGAAGTCTCGGAGACTTCGGAAGTCTGCAAACTGCGTAAGATACCGTATTATTTGTGCATTCTCAGGTTTTTATGTACAATGTCGCGAAAGAGAGGAATACATTAACAGGCGATTGCAGCGACGCAGAGCCTTCGTGTGTGCAGCACGAAGGCTTTTTGGTAGGAAAATTGACCATCAACAGGAGGTGATAGACTATGGTTGCCGATTTCACCGAAGCATCTAAAGATTTACCCAAAGTACCTCAAATATACTCTGAGCT
This sequence comes from uncultured Anaerolineales bacterium, assembly GCA_964606195.1. GTDB lineage: Bacteria > Chloroflexota > Anaerolineae > CAZSIG01 > CAZSIG01 > CAZSIG01. Next base: position 6,527 of record CAZSIG010000146.1, on the reverse strand, counting down.
TTCTTTGTATCCCATACTAGCACCGCGCATACGCGAGAGGATGCGCCGGGAATTATTCGCGAAGGGCATCATCAGCGTAGAACAGTTCGAGAAAGAGGTGCATGAGCGCGCCCTCGCTTCGCAACGGCGCGAAGGCATCATAGATCCCCTGAGCGAAGAGCCTTTCGAGATCTGGCGAATGCGGTTAGAACGGGTACGCGATAATCTGACTGATTTTTACTTCGCCTATAACATTCCCCATACGCGGCTCGAAGAATTAGTACAAGAGGTAATCAAAAAACGGTCGCCCGGGCAAGACGTGTTATTATCATTCAATCCTGAATTGGCACCATGGGATATGCTTTTTCAGCAGGGTGAGGCGTATGAGGCTATGTCTCCGGAGGAACGCGCCACCGTAGAGCATCATTTGCAGGAGATCAAAGTCGTGCTGATCAAGAGCATGATTAGTGATCAACTATCGTTCATTGGCGTGGCTAAGGACGTTTTTACCATCACAGATTTGAAGCAGGTTCGCGCGCGCCGCATTGGGCGTGGTAAAATCGGGGGAAAAGCCGCGGGGATGCTGTTGGCTTGGAAATTGTTACATCAAATCGGCACTAAGGATGGGGTAGATTTTCGCGAACAGGTGGTCATACCAGAATCGTATTTCGTCGGCGCGGATGTGTTCTATGACTTTCTCGCGTTCAACGGCTTATTCAGCTTCATGAACCAAAAATATAAGCCGCTGGAAGAGATTGAAGCGGACTATCCCAAAATAGTTGAGCAATATGCAGAGGCGCGGTTTCCTGAGAACATTGCCGACCAACTACGCGAGTTACTCAAACAGCTAGGTAACATCCCGATCATCGTCCGCTCTTCAAGCTTATTGGAGGATAACTTTGGCACCTCCTTCGCGGGAAAATACGACAGCTTCTTCTGCCCCAATCAAGGAACGCTGAAAGAGAATCTCACCGCGCTGACTCAGTCGATTATTCGTGTCTACGCCAGCATCTTGCGCCCCGACGCGATCTTCTACCGCCGCCATAAAAAGCTGCTCGATTACGATGAGCGCATGGCGATCCTCATTCAACCGGTGCAGGGAGACAAATACAAACAATACTTCTTGCCTACCCTCGCGGGAGTGGGATTCAGCCATAACCCCTTCCGCTGGTCGCCCCAAATCGACGCGGAAATGGGATTACTGCGCTTGGTGTGGGGAATGGGAACGCGCGCGGTCGATCGGGTGGCGAACGATTATCCGCGCATGATCGCCCTTAGTCATCCACAGTTGCGTCCCGAGAAGGACGAGAGCAAGATTCGTAAATACTCCCAGCGTTTTGTGGATGTGGTGGATTTGAAGAATAACCGCTTCAAGAGCCTAGCCATCTCTGATGTTTTAGATTGGGACTACCCCGCGTTGAGTTTAATCGCGGCGATCAGCAAGGGGGATTATCACCAACCGCTGATTTCTTTAGACAGCAGCATTAACCCGCGCGATCTAATCTTGACCTTCGATAATTTGGTGAAAAACAAAAACTTCGTAGAACTGATGCGCGCGGTGTTAGGGACGTTGGAGGAACAGTATCAATGTCCGGTGGATATAGAGTATACCGTGGTGGCAGAGCGCGAATATCCGAGCTATAATTTCCAGCTACATTTGCTACAATGTCGTCCCTTGAGCAGTCGCGAGCAAGCAAAGGAACAACGCATTCCCAACGTCTCCGATGAAGTGAAAGTGTTCACCGCGAACAAACTCGTGCCTATGGGCTACATTCCCGCGGTTGATTACATCATTCTAGTCGATCCCGCGACATATTACTCCATTCCCGATCCCACGACCAAGCTGGAGATCGCGCGCGTCGTCGGGCGATTGAACAAACGGCTGGAAAAATACTGTTTCATCATGATGGGGCCTGGAAGATGGGGGAGTTCCAACATAGATTTGGGGGTAAAAGTGACCTACGCGGATATTTACAACACGCGTATGTTGGCGGAGATTGCACTAACGAAATGCGACGCGCACGGGATAGGAAGTGATATGACGGAGGTATCCTACGGCACTCATTTCTTTCAGGACTTAGTCGAGGCGCAGATTTATCCGTTGCCACTATACCCCGATGATCCCGAGGTGATATTCAACCGCGAGTTTTTGTATGAGACTTCCAATATGTTAGCAGACTTACTACCTGAGGATACCGATTACGCTAAATATGTGCGCGTGATTGATGTGTTCACCGCGTCGGATGGGCGCGTGCTGGACATCGTTATGGACGGAACGAGTGAACGCGCCCTGGCATACTTGAAAAAGGCGCGATGATTTGTTGAGGCGATAACTATC
>CAZSIG010000146.1:0-4110 GCA_964606195.1 uncultured Anaerolineales bacterium | reverse complement strand
GCTAATTATTAGCCGACTAATAAAGGAGCTATTTTTGATCATTCCAGAAGAATCTGAAAACAAGTTAGGACATTTACTCATGCAGTGTTGTAAGCTGCACCGCGCCAATGCCCATGCCGCGATGGAACAGGTCGGTTTGTATCGCGGACAGGGAATGCTTCTACATCTGCTCTGCGAGGAAGATGGTATCGCCCATTCTGAACTGGCGGCGCGCGCTTGTGTACAACCCGCGACGATCACCAACGCGGTCAAGCGAATGGAGAAGGCAGGATTGGTGGAGCGCTGCCGCGATACCGATGACGAACGGGTTTCGCGCGTCTATTTGACCGATAAGGGGCGCGCCACGCACATCGCGGTGCGCGATATCTGGCAAAAAATGGACGAACAGGTTTTTGCTGGCTTGGACACAACGGAGCGCGAAACCCTGCGGCAAATGTTACTGCGCGTGCGCGATAATTTGCTGAAAAGCTGGCACGGCGAAACGCGCTGCGGTACTGAAACTAAACCATCTGATTGTGAGGAGGCGAAATGAAATCATTGAGACGGATGATCCAATTCATCAAACCATACGCGCGCGAGAGCATCTTGGCACTATCATTTTTGCTCGGTGTAGTCGCGGCAGACCTGCTTATCCCGCGTCTGACACAGCGCGTGATAGACCAAGGCATCGCGGCGCGAGATACACGCCTGATTATCACCACCGCGCTGATGATGATCGGCGCGGCGGGCTTAAGCGCGGCGTTCGCCATCGGCAATACAATCCTGTCGGCGCGCGTATCACAGAGCTTTGCCGCCGACCTCCGCAGCGCGATTGTGCGCAAGGTGCAGACCTTTTCCTTCGGCAACCTGGATCATATTCAAACCGGGCAGCTATTAGTACGCGCCACCAGTGATGTGAATATGATACAGCTTATCGTGATGATGTCGCTGCGGTTGTTGGTACGCGCTCCGCTGTGGATGATCGGCAGCATGGTTATGATCATCGCCACTAGTTGGCGCCTAGCATTGTTTTTGCTGGCGATGATTCCCCTGATTATCCTGATTATGCGGCTTTTCATCACCAGGGCACAGCCGCTGTTTCTCGCGGTGCAGAAAAAGCTGGATAAGCTCAATCAGGTTCTACAGGAGAATCTGGCGGGAGTGCGCGTGGTCAAGGCGTTCGTCCGCGCCGAGCACGAAAAAGCGCGCTTCGACCGCGCCAACCTCGATTTGACCACCCAAACCGCCGAGGTGGTGCGCCTGATGGCATTGCTGCTCCCCACCATGTTTGCGACGCTCAATTTAGGAATTGCAGGAGTTATCTGGTTCGGTGGCAACCATGTCATCGCGGGCGGATTGACACTTGGCGAGATTGTCGCCTGCGTCAACTATATCATCTACTCGCTGTTCCCGCTCCTCATGCTCGGTATGCTCGTAGGTCCCCTCTCCGCGGCGGAGGCATCCGCCGGGCGTATTTGGGAAGTATTGGACAGCATCGCGGAGGTACAGGAGAATCCACAGCCGCGCCGCCCGGACAAGGTGCGTGGACGCCTCGCGTTCGAGAATGTCACCTTCAGTTACAACGGGCACAAACACGACGAGGTGTTACAGAACATCAACTTGGTAGCGGAGCCGGGTGAAACCGTCGCGGTATTGGGCGCGACCGGCTCCGGTAAATCGAGCCTAGTGCACTTAATTCCGCGCTTCTACGATGTGCGCGGGGGACGCGTCCTGCTCGATGGCGTAGATATTCGCGACATGCCCTTAACAGACCTGCGTAGGCAGATGGGCGTCGCGCTCCAAGAGGCGGTGCTCTTCACCGGTACGGTGCGCGACAACATACGCTACGGGCGTCCCGACGCGTCCGATGAGGAGGTCATCGCCGCGGCGCGGGCGGCGCAGGCACACGATTTCATCATGTCCTTCCCGAATAGTTATGACACGATGATCGGGCAGCGCGGCGTCAACCTCTCCGGGGGGCAAAAACAGCGTATATCCATCGCCCGCGCCCTTTTAGTACAACCGCGAGTGCTCATTCTCGACGACAGCACCAGCGCGGTCGATGTGGAGACCGAGAGCAAGATTCAAGCCGCGCTGGATAAATTGATGCAAGACCGCACTAGTTTCGTCATCGCCCAGCGTATCAGCACAGTGCTCAACGCGCATAAAATAATCGTGCTAGACGAAGGGAAAATCAGCGCGGTGGGTACTCACGCGGAGTTGATGGAGAGCAGCCCAATTTACCGCGAGATTTATGATTCGCAGTTGGGGGAAGGGGTAAAGAGTAAAACGTGAAGGAGAAATTTCTATGAGCAATAATTCTAACAACCAAGCTCAATCGCGGCGGGCAGCCGCGATGCCCGGACCGGGGCGTCATGGTGCGGCGCGCATTGAAAAGGCAAAAGATGTACGAGGAACCTTGCGGCGATTGGTGGCTTACCTGCGACCTTATCGCGTCGCGATAGCTATAGTCTTCGTGTTGGTGGTCATCAGCTCGCTGCTAGATTTAGCGGGACCATATCTGATAGGTGTGGCGATTGACCGATTCATCGCGGCGGGCGACCGCGCCGGGCTATTGCGCGTGACGCTGCTGTTGTTGGGCTCTTACGCGGGAATCTGGTTGACACAGGTGACGCAGGGCTATATCATAGCAGAAGTGTCACAGCGCATGATGCGTAGCTTACGCCGCGACCTATTCGCCCATTTGCAAACATTATCTTTGAGTTTCTTCGACAAGCACCCGCACGGCGAGTTGATGAGCCGTTTGACCAACGACCTCGAAGCTATCAGCCGGGTATTGTCGCAGAACCTAACTCAACTTTTCGGCGGGCTACTCAGCCTCGTAGGCATCATCGTGATGATGTTCGCGCTCAATTTCTGGCTCGCACTCGCCTCGATGATTGTGCTGCCGCTGATGCTCGGCGTAGTGGGTATGGTGGGCAAGCAGACGCGCGGCAAATTTCGCGTCTATCAACAGCAGGTCGGCAAGCTAAATGGACGATTAGAGGAAATGTTCAGCGGACAGCGCGTCATCATCGCTTTCGGGCAAGAGGCGAACGCGTTGGCGGATTTCGATCATGTCAATGAAGCAACGCGCGCCGCAGGTATCAAGGCGCAGACCTACGCCGCGCTGGTGCCGCCGCTGATGGGGATTATGAGCAACGCCAACATCGCGATACTGGTAGGTTTGGGCGGCTGGATGACGCTGCGCGGGCTGACGAGCGTGGGAACCATCGCCACGTTCATCAACTACTCGCGCAACTTCGCCCGTCCGCTGCGACAGTTGGGCAACCTGTACAACCAGATTCAAGCTGCGTTGGCGGGCGCGGAGCGGGTTTTCGAGGTCATTGACGAGGTGCCTGAGCTACCCGATATGCCCGGCGCGGCGCCACTGGAGCGCATCACCGGCGCGGTGAGTTTCGCCCACGTCGATTTCAGCTACGTGCCCGGCGTGCCCGTCATCAAAGACATGAGCCTGCGAGCGGAGCCGGGGCAGACCATCGCGCTGGTGGGACCGACCGGCGCAGGCAAGACTACCATCGTCAACCTGCTGACGCGGTTCTACGACATCGACGACGGACATATCTGCATTGACGAACACGAGATTCGCGATGTGCAGAAGGCAAGCCTGCGCGGGCAATTGGGAATTGTGCTACAAGATACGTTCCTCTTCTCCGAATCGGTGCTGGAGAATATCCGCTACGGGCGGCTTGACGCGACCGATGAGGAGTGCTTCGCCGCGGCGCGGCTGGCGAACGCCGACCAGTTCATTCGTCGCTTGCCGGAGGGATACAATACCGAGCTATCGGAGCGCGGCAGCAACTTGAGTCAGGGACAGCGGCAGTTGTTAGCTATCGCCCGCGCGGTCTTGGCTGACCCGCGCATCCTCGTGCTGGACGAGGCGACCAGCAGCGTCGATACGCGCACTGAGATACACATTCAAGAGGCGCTGCTGAAATTGATGGAGGGACGCACCAGCTTCGTCATCGCCCACCGCCTGAGCACCATTCGCGACGCGAATAGGGTGCTGGTCATCAACAAAGGTGAGATTATCGAGCGCGGTACACACGATGAACTGCTGGCACAGCGCGGTTTTTATTATAATCTGTATATGAGCCAGTTTAGGGGGCA
>CAZSIG010000145.1:0-8253 GCA_964606195.1 uncultured Anaerolineales bacterium | reverse complement strand
CTTCGCTCCCGGTGGTCGCTCAGAATGACACTCTAGCGCGAAGTCTCGTTGTAGTTATAGAATGGCGGCTAAGAAAGCCGCCCTACGAGGGTACTACCTGTTACTCGTTAATCTTTACAACACATACATCACCAAAACGACCGCGCCGCCCCACAAGCCAAAATCGATGATGAGCGGCAAATCACTCACGATGATGTCCTCCGGCGCGCCGCCCTCGTTTCGCACATGGATTAGGTACAGATAGCGAAACAGCCCATACAGCACGAACGGAATCGTCAGCATCATCGAATGGTTCGGCGGCAAGTTGGGCGCGGAGAAGGTGTAAAATGAATAGGCGACGAGCACCGCGGCGATGACGATGACTATTATGTCGTCCAACAGGTGAATGTTATATTCATCCAAAATGGCGCGGTGTTCGTTCGCGTTCCCCTCAAGCAGCAGCAGCTCATGGCGCCGCTTGCCCACCGCGAGAAATATCGCCAGCAGCGTCATGCAGATGTAGAGCCAGGGCGAGAAACGCTCCGCTCGTATGACGACCGTGCCCGCGGCAACACGCAACACGAAGCCCGTCGCGACGGTCAAGACATCCACAATGACCACGTGTTTCAAATGGAAGGAGTAAGCGATCATCAACAATAGATACCCCAGCAGGATGACGCCGAACGCCGGCGCGATAAGGTATGCCAGCGGAACACACAGAACGACGATGAGCGCCGCGGCGATGACCGCCACGCGCGGCGGCAACATCCCCGATGCCAACGGGCGGTTGCGCTTGACGGGATGCTGCCGATCTTTCTCGATGTCCGCGAGGTCGTTGATGAGATAAACCGCGCTGGAGATCAGGCAGAACAGCGCGAACGCGCCGATGGTCTTTCCGAGCAACATCGGGCGAAATAGTTTTTGGTCGAAGACGAGCGCGGCGAAGATGAAGATGTTTTTGCTCCACTGCTTCGGGCGCATCGTCTTCAACAAAGCTCTGAGCATAGGCTAACTCTCTATGATCGCGGTCAGTCGCTCTTTAATCGCCTTTTTCGGTTTCGCGCCGACCAACCGCTCGACCTCCGCGCCATCCTTGAAAATCAACAGCGTCGGAATACTCATCACGCCGTACTTCGTCGCGATCTCACCGTATTCGTCTATATTCAATTTGCCGATGACCATTTTCCCCGCGAGTTCGGTCGCCAACTCGTCTATCGCGGGGCCAATCGCCTTACACGGCCCGCACCATTCCGCCCACAAATCGACTAGCACCGGCGTCGGCGCGTGCAGTACTACCTCTTCAAAATTCTCGTTCGTGATCGTTATTGTATCTTTTCCCACAATTATCCTTCCCTTTGAGCGAACACATAGGTTCGCCCCTAACAGTTTTTATACGTCAAAGACAACCTCGGTGATGTATTCACCCGTGGCAGTCTCGATTATGTTTATATCGTTATAAGTCGCGGCTTTGATAACTTTGCCCACCTCCACCCCGCGCGCCAGTTGCACCTTAGCGCGCAGCTCGGTCAGCGTGAGGACCTCAAACGCCGCGCCGCGATAAAAGAGTCCTTCTACTTCATGCAAATAGAGCAACTCGTTGAGCCACTCCACTAGCAGGTTCTCGTAATCCACGCCATCTAACGCGATCTCCCGTACCGTATCCGGCTCGAAGACATTCTCCGGGCGCGCCAGTTGGGTCATGCCGTAAGCCGCGTTGCGAAACAATTCTTTCATGTCGCGCCCATAAACGCGCATCGCGATATCGGCAGGGTGATCTAATTCTTCAAATCGCGTATTCATTTCGCGATAACCTCCCTCATTAGTAGCATCTATGGAGAAACTATTATAATCCAAGTGCTTTGGTTTGACAAATACTCGAAGAAAACTAGGGCTGACGGCTGAAAGCTATCAGCTTATGACTTACGCAACTTCGGGGTATTTTTACCGCCGAGGACGCGAAGAACGCAGAGTTTTTTGGACAGATCTTTATCGCACCGCGAATATGACTTATAATGAATATTTATGATCGCGTATGAAAGGCACTAAAAATCTTTCTCGATACTCTCCGCGTTCTCTGCGCTCTCTGCGGTTAGTTATAGTGCGGTTTTGCGTAAGTCCTACAGCTAATAAAAACAAAAGCGGCGCGCTCTTTACAGCGCGCCGCTTGTTCAAAGTGAATCAACTCCTATTTGAAGAAATCGATGATAATCTGCGCTAATTCGACGCCGACGCGGGCTTGGCCCTCTTTCGTGGACGCCCCGACGTGCGGGCTGCCGATGACTAGATTAAAGCCGTTATCATCTTTGAGCGTAAACAACTTCGCGCCGCGTTCCTGCTTCTCATCTTCATAAACGTCCAACGCCGCGCCCGCGAGTTTGCCGCTCTTCAATGCCTCGTACAAGGCATCCTCATCGACTGTGCCGCCGCGCCCGCAGTTTATGACATACGCACCGTCTTTCATCTTGCTAATCGCGTCAGCGTCGATGATGTGCCGCGTGCTCTCCAGCAGCGGGACGTGCAGCGAGATGTAGTCGGATTGGGATATAACTGTGTCCAGGTCGCACTGCTCCGCGCACTCCAGCGTGGGGCACACCACGTCGCTGAAAATGACCTTCATGCCCAATGCCGCGGCGCGTTCCGCCACCGCCTGCCCGATATGCCCACAACCGATCAACCCCAGAGTCTTACCCGCGATCTCGGTGCCTTTGAGTTTCTTCTTCGCCCACTCACCTGCGGTCATGCTCATCGTTGCCTGCGGCAGCTTGCGCGCTAAACAAAATAGATAACCGACCGTCATCTCCGCGACGGAGTTGGTGCTCGCGGTCGGCGTGTTGGAAACTTTAACGTCTTTAGTCTTGGCATATTCGCGGTCGATGTTGTCCAATCCCACTCCACCGCGCACGATGATCTTCAAGTTCGTCGCGGCATCGAGCACCTCTTTGGTGACTTTGGTGCGACTGCGTACCACCATCGCGTCGTACTCGCCCGCTTCTTTGATCAAATCTTCCGCTGTAATATCGTCTTTTATCACCACGTCCAGCCCCGCGTCTTGCAACATCTCGATCGATTTCGCGGCTACCGGATCACAAATCAAAACCTTTGCCATATTTATCCTCCTAACGTGCCATAGTAAAGCTGATTGACGGACAGATTTAGTATTGGACACTGATTTTCACTGATAAACACTGATTTTTAGATTATAGGCTCAACTTAGATTCGTGGGGTAAACGCTGGTGAGTGATACAGCCGCGGGACTTAAAATACTCACGTAGGGCGGCTTTCTTAGCCGCCGTTCTTTATCATCGGCAAAAATACAGGTAAGAAACCTACCCTACCCCACGAATTCGCGTAGAGCCAGATTATATAGATCTCCCCATCAGCGCAAATCTGTGTCAATCAGTGTCCCCTTAACCGCGACGTAGTTCAGAGATTAGATCTGTCAGTCAATCAGATAGTAAAGTCTAATTCAAGTCCAAAATATCCTCAATCTGCTTGGTAATCCACCGCATGTCGTCCATTGTCAGGTCGCCCATGTGCGCGATGCGGAAGCACTTCTCCTTCAAATCACCGTAGCCGTTGGAGATCATCGCCCCGCGCTTGCCTAACTCGGTGTTCAGGTCTTTGACGCTGATACCGCGAGTATTGGTAACAGTCGTCACAGTATTCGACAGGAATCTCTCCTCAGCGAACAGTGCGAAATACTTGCGCGCCCAATCCTGAATGAACTTAGCCATCTCGGCGTGCCGCGCCCAACGGTTATCCAATCCCTCCGCGAACATGTCATCGAGCTGCACGTTGAGTGCCTGAATCAAGCTGATCGCCGGCGTCGCGGGAGTTTGGTTCTTCTGATAATATTTATCGTTGACGTGAAAGTCGAAGTAGTAGCCGCGATCGGGAACGGTCTTGGCGCGTTCCATCATTCGGTCGCTCACCGCGCAGATGGTCAAGCCCGCAGGCAGGGCGAAGCACTTCTGCACACCCGCAAGACACACATCGAGGTCCCACTTGTCAACCTCGACCTTGACGCCCGCCATGCCGCTCACGCCGTCAACCAAAATGACCACATCGGGATATTTCTCGCGAATCATCGCCGCGATCTCCTGAACCGGGTTCATCAATCCGGTGGAAGTTTCATTGAGCACGACCGTGACCGCGTCGTATTCACCGCTGGCTAGAGCCTCGTCTACCATCTCCGGCGTAATGCCCTTGCCCATCGGCACCTCAATCTTGTCACAGGGGACGCCGTTAGCGACAGTCATCTGATGCCACCGCTTGGAGAACGCGCCGCAGATAGTGTTTAGCACTTTCTTGGTGGTGCATTGGCGCACCGAGCCTTCCATCACTCCGGTCGAGGATGAGGCAAACATGAAAACGCGCTGTTCGGTATACAGCAGTTTCTGTAGTTTCGGGGTCACCTCACCTTGTAAATCAGAATATTCTTTGGCGCGGTGCCCGATCATCGGCTCCGCTTGAGCTTGCAGAATTTTTTCGCGCACGTGAGTCGGTCCTGGAATAAAAAGTTTTTTGTACATCTTCTGTTAAACCTCCTAATTTTTAGTGACATAAAAAAATACGCTCTCGGTGATTAGAGCACCGTTCGATTGTTGCTCTATGATGTTCGAGACGCGTAAGCTTCTTTGTCTTTATTAACCATAACTCTCATACAAATGTTCGGTATCATCCTTGATACCTCCGCGAAGTATATCGCGGATATATTACGGCTATATTGTAACACAATCTTTCTGAGTTAGCAAATACCGCGCGCGAGAAAGTTTGACAAGATTTACCACACATTCAAAACTCTGCGCTCTCCGCGCCCTCGGCGGTGAAATTATGCTGAACTTGCGTAAGTCCTAGAAAGTTTATTCTTACGAAGATCGTACCGCGAAGATATAAAACGCGCAACCAGAAAATCAACGAAAATTAGAGGATTTCGCGTTGTCTGCGTTTTATTCTGCGCTGTTTTCTTATCATCAAATTTTGTGGTAAAATTATCGCCGACTTTGAACAAAGGAGAGGCACACAAATATGGAAAAGACAAAGACAACTTTTTTGGATAAACCGTTACTGAGCGTAATTAAACTAGATTGGTGGTTGACCATCTTTATCATCATCATGGTCTTCGCCAGTGGGCTACGCCTTTATGATTTAGGCTCGCGGGCGTACAACCACGACGAGAGTATCCACGCCTCGTGGTCGTGGGATTTCTACACCGGGCGCGGTTATCGCCACAACCCGATCTATCACCCACCGCTGCTCTACGAAGCGACCGCGCTGATGTTCTACATCTTCGGCGATAACGATTACACCGGACGGCTCTCCGCCGCGCTCTTCGGCATCGCGCAGATCGCCCTACTCTATTTCATGCAAAAATGGCTGGGACGCAAGGGGGTGCTGGTCGCCGCCGCGCTCTGGGCGATCTCCCCGATATTGCTCTACTACGGCCGTTTCGTCCGCCACGACGTATACGTGGATTTATTCGTCGTCTGGCTGTTGATTCTGCTCATCAATTATTCCAAGAGTCCCAGCGATGGCAAACTCTACGCGATCGCGGCGGTCTATTCCCTCGCCTTCGCGAGCATGGAGACAACCTTCATGTTCGGCGCAATATTCGGCACCTTCATCGTCATTCTGCTCGCGCTGGAATTCTGGCGCAGCAAGGAAAAATCTATCGCTTTTCTGCGCAGTAACCCATTATTTGACTTGGCGATGATACTAGGCTCTCTCGTTTTACCCCTGCTCTCCCCCGCGCTCATTCACGCGGTCGGCTTCGACCCGGTCGATTACAGCCTCCCCTCACAAGCCGTTCCCTTCATGCAATCGGGCGCGGTGCGCTCCGCGATGATTCTGATTCCGGTCGTAATCGCCACCATCGCGGTCGGCGTTTGGTGGGACTGGAAACGGTGGCTCATCTCTGCGGGGATTTTCTACATTATTTTCACGACCACTTTCACCTCTTTCTTCACCAACGGCGCGGGATTTTTCACAGGACTCATCGGCTCGCTCGGCTACTGGCTCTCACAGCAAGAGGTCGCGCGCGGCGGGCAACCATTGTATTACTACTTCATCCTTCTGCCGCTGTACGAATTTCTGCCGCTAATATTCGGCTTCGCGGCGATAATCTACTACGCCATCAAAGGAGACAATCGCGCCGCCTCGCGGCGTTTCACGCACATCGCGCCCTCAGCCGCGTCGGTCAGGGATGGCGAAGGGGGTGAAGCGGATGACGAAACACCGCGCCGCGTGACTCACAAGCCCATTCCCTTCATGCCGCTGCTCATCTACTGGACTATCGGCGTCTTTATCCTGTTCAGTTGGGCGGGGGAGAAGATGCCCTGGTTGGGCACCCACCTCACCATTCCGCTGATTTTACTCACCGCGTGGCTGATGGATCGCGTCCTCTCCGCCGACTGGCGCGAAATCTGGCGCAAGGGCGGCGGCTGGATAGCCCTAATCATCCCGCTGTTCATCGCGACGCTCGCGGTGTTCGTCAGGCTTCGCCCATTTCAGGGCACCTCCATCGACCAACTCAGCGCGACGACCGGCTGGATCGCCGCGATCATCGTCATGCTGATCCTGCTCGGCGCGATCTACTACTTCTGGTCTAAGCTGGGAACTAAGATGACGGCGCGCGTGATCGTGGTGACTTTGTTCGTATTGATGTATATCACTACAATTCGTTTCTCCATCATGGCGGTGTACAAAAATGGTGACGTAGCGACGGAGATGCTCATCTACGCGCAAGCCTCGCCCGATGTGCCGTTCGTCATGAAAGAGATCGAGCGGCTCAGCTATCGCCTGACCGGCGACAAGACGATGAAGATTCAATACGACAGCGACTCCAGTTGGCCGTTCGTCTGGTATCTCCGCGCCACCGAATATCCCAATGCCGCGTTCTTCGGCGAGAAACCAGCCGCGCCGTTCGACGCGCCGGTCGTGTTGATCGGTGACAAAAATCAGCAAGAACTTAAACCGTTCTTGGGCAACCGCTACAACGAACAGAAATATCGCCTCGTCTGGTGGCCGATGGAGAGTTACAAAAATTTGACTTGGGAGCGCATCAAACAGTACGTCACCGATCCGGTTAAACGCCAAGAGATGTGGGACATATTCTGGTATCGCAAATATAACACCCCGTTGACCTCATGGGTTCACGTCCACAATTTCTTCATGTACACGCGCAAGGACATCGCCGCGCAGCTCTGGGATTACGGCGCGGAGACGATCATGGCGGGAGAGCTGATTCCCGAAGATGAATACACTAAAAAGTCAGTCAAGCGCACCGCGCAGTTGACCTGGGGCGCGCAGGGCGCGAGAGAGGGGCAATTCACCGACCCGCGCGGCTTGGCGGTCGATGCCGCGGGCAACGTCTACGTCGCGGATAGTCAAAATCATCGCGTGCAGAAGTTCGACGCCAGCGGCAATTTCCTGACGCAATGGGGCATCGAGGGGAACGGCGCGGGGCAGTTCAAGGAACCTTGGGGCGTCGCTACGCATACCGAAGATGGGGAAACGGTCGTCTATGTCGCGGACACGTGGAATCATCGCGTGCAGAAGTTCGATGAGAACGGCAAGTTCCTACTTCAATGGGGACAACATGGCATGACCGACGGCACGTTGGGCGATACTAACGTGCTCTGGGGACCGCGCGATATCGCGGTGAACAGCGCGGGCGAGCTTTACGTGACCGACACCGGCAACAAGCGCATTCTCAAGTTCGACGCGAATGGCACGTTCATTGAGCAACACGGCGGCGCGGGCATCGAGCCGGGCAAGTTTCAGGAGCCGGTCGGCATCGCGGTGGACGTGGCGGATAATGTCTACGTCGCGGACACTTGGAACCGTCGTATTCAGAAGTTCGACCCCGATTTTAATTTCGTAGCCGCGTGGGACGTGGATGGCTGGCCGAGCGAATCGGTGGTGAATAAGCCATATATCGCGGTGGATGGTGAAGGTAGAGTGTACATCACCGACCCCGAGAATTACCGCGTAGCAGTGTTTGACGATGGCGACCTGCAATCAGTTTTTGGCGAGATCGGCTTAGATGACACCGCGTTCAATCTGCCCATCGGGATAGACCTTGATGAAGAGGGTAATCTATTCGTGGTCGATTCGGGTAATCACCGCGTGATGAAGTTCGCGCCGTTGGAGTAGGCGCGGGGCTGGCATAACTGAAACGTGAAAGAGCGCGAATAGTAATACTGTTCGCGCTCTTTATATTAGGATCGCGAATTAAATAACTTACTCACTTGGCGCGGTCAGCGTCCCCGTAAA
>CAZSIG010000144.1:0-8267 GCA_964606195.1 uncultured Anaerolineales bacterium | reverse complement strand
CGATGATGATATAGAACGGCGGCTAAGAAAGCCGCCCTACGCGGGTATTTTGCGCCTCGCGGCTGTCGCACTCACCATCGTTTATCCCACGAATCTGCGTTGACCCATTATAATTTACAGATTTCTCCGCGTGCTCTGCGACTCTGCGGTGAACAGAGCCTTTTTTCAGTAAAGTCATTTTTCTACTGCCCTAATTCAGTTGAACGGAGAAGTCCCGCGCGATTTAACTTCCCGCTATTTTACAAACAATTCAACCGAATCAACTCTTAGTATAACACGAGACAGCATAAATCGCCAAAGCGCGGGGTGGTGGTCAAGGTGCGCCGCACTACAGAAACGCGTCGCATCTTGACTACACGCGGTTTTGTGTACCTCCGCAAATCTGACTATAATTACATCGATAAATCTAACGAACGATTAGCGAAAGAGGGAGGAAAGCAAAATGAGCAAACCGAAAGTATATGTGACGCGATTGATTCCCGAAGTGGGATTAGCCAAAATCAAAGAACACTGCAACGCGGAGGTTTGGCAAGGTGATACTCCCCCACCGCGCGCGGTGCTGCTGGAAAAGGTTAAAGGCATAGATGGCTTCCTGCCCCTCCTGACCGACCCAATCGACGCCGAGATGATGGACGCGGCGGGAACACAACTCAAAGTTATCAGTAATTACGCGGTCGGCTACGACAACATCGATGTGAACGCCGCCACCGCGCGCGGTATTATGGTCTGCAACACACCGGGCGTGCTGACCGACACCACCGCCGATTTCGCCTTCACATTGTTGATGACGGCAGCCCGCCGCGTCGTGGAAGCGATGGAACATGTGCGCGCGGGCAAATGGAAGACCTGGGGACCGCGTACTCTGTTGGGGCAAGATATTACCGGCGCGACGCTCGGCATCATCGGCATGGGACGCATCGGGCGCGGCATGGCAAAACGCGCTCAAGGCTTCGATATGCGCGTGTTATACTACGATTGCAATCGCGTCCCTGATGGTGTGGACACCTACGACGCGACCTGCGCCGACCTCGACACGATATTCGCTGAAGCCGATTTCATCTCCGTTCACGTCCCGCTAACTTCCGAAACCGAACATATGATAAACCGCGCCGCACTGCGCAAGATGAAAAAGACGGCAGTGCTGATAAACACCGCGCGCGGTCCGGTAGTAGACCCTGATGCGTTGTACGACGCGCTCAATGAGGGGGACATCGCCTACGCCGCGCTTGACGTGACCGAGCCGGAACCGCTGCCCGCCGACCATAAGCTGCTAACCTTGCCGAACATCATCATCGCGCCGCATATCGCCAGCGCAAGTGTCGCGACGCGCGATAAGATGGCGATGATCGCGGCGGAAAACTTACTCGCGGGGCTACGCAGGGAACGACCGCCGCATATAGTCAATCCAGAGGTGCTTGATTAGGGAGTAAAATGTTCAAAAATAGCAAAGTAGTAATCAGAGGCGCGGGGGATCTAGCGACCGGTGTCGCGGCGCGATTGTGGCGTGTGGGTTTCCCCATCGTTATGACCGAAATCGCGCAGCCGCTGACCGTGCGCCGCACCGTCGCGTTATCGGAGGCAGTTTACGAAGGCGAGACGAAAGTTGAGGATTTGACCGCGCGACGCGTGGAGAACTTGTCGGAAATCAAAGCAACGTGGGACGCCAATATCATTCCGGTGATTGTAGACCCCGCCGCGAAAATTATTCGGAAGGTCAATCCGGCAATCGTGGTCGACGCGATCCTCGCCAAGCGCAACATCGGCACGCACCAAACCGACGCGCCGCTGGTCATCGGTTTGGGACCGGGCTTCACCGCCGGAGAGGATGTCCACGCGGTCATCGAGACTAATCGCGGGCATTATCTGGGGCGCGTTATTTGGCAAGGCAGCGCGCAACCTGACACCGGAATACCCGGAGAGGTCAAAGGCTTCAGCGCGGAGCGGGTGATTCGCGCTCCGCGCGCGGGGACTTTTCGCGGCGTTCACCACATCGGTGATCTTGTGGAGAAGGGCGAAATAGTCGCGTATGTAGATGATGCTCCCGTACACGCGCCCTTGAGCGGCGTATTGCGCGGGCTGTTGCACGATGGCGTTACTGTGCGAGAGCGAATGAAAAGTGGCGATGTTGACCCCCGCGGCGTTGTCGATCATTGCCGGACGATTTCGGATAAGGCGCTGGGGATCGGCGGCGCGGTGCTAGAGGCGATATTGGTCAAAATACAATAAGGAAGTCGATTTTTTGCCACTGATTTCACGAATTCTCACTAATTATAGGTCTTACGCACACCACGCGGTGAGTTTTTTGGAAGCTGCGTAAATACTGTCACTCTTCCCTTTTGAGGGGGAGCACAAAACATTAGACATTATATTGATTTATTTGACCGCGCCATTAATCGAACGCAGATAACGCAGATTGCCCTGATTTTCGCAGATTTGGGGACATATGCCGCGCTTTTGGGTAATCAAAAACATAAAAATCAGCGTAAATCAGGAGAATCAGGAAAATCAGCGTTCCATTAGCTACGCGTCAACAAATCGAGATAAACTTTATTATGATACAACTGCTAGAACTCGCGCTGGATAAGATTCGCGCGGGCGAGACGGTAGCATTGGCAACGATTGTGAGTGCACGCGGTTCGACGCCGCGCGCTACGGGAACGAAGATGCTAATCTACGCGGACGGGCACATCGAGGGTACGATTGGCGGGGGAGAGATGGAACGCCGCGTCGTGGAGGAGGCGCGCGCCGCGCTACGGGAGGGAAAACCGCGTCTGGTGCATTACAAATTACAGGAGGTCGATTCGGGAGATCCAGCCGTATGCGGCGGCGAGAATGATATATTCATCGACATCATCAGGGGCAAAAAGGAGTTGCTCATTGTCGGCGCGGGGCATGTGGGGCAGGCAGTGGCGGAGTTAGGGGCGTTTCTGGATATGCAGGTCACGGTGTTCGATGACCGCGCCGATTACGCGAGCGTGGAGCGGTTTCCCAAAGCTAATGAGATCATCGTGGGTAACGTAAAAGAGGAACTGACACGATATCCGCTTACGCAGTGGTGCTACGTTGTGATTGTCACGCGGGGACACGAACTTGATGCAGAGGCGTTGGCGGCGGTGATAAATTCGCGCGCGGCGTACATCGGAATGATCGGCAGCCGCCGCAAAACCAAGCGCGTTTATGACGAATTAGCCGCGCGGGGTATAGATAGAAAACGATTCGAGCGCGTTCACGCGCCAATCGGGCTGGACATCGGCGCGGAGACGCCGGAGGAGATCGCGATCAGCATCATGGCGGAGATTATCTCGATGCGTGAATCGGCAAATTCGCAAATCAACAAATCGGCAAATTAGCGAAACGGCAGATTTCCTCTACTCGCGCCACAACTTTCTCTACAGAGAGTCCCGTTGTGTCGATTTGATGGGGGATTGCCGCGTATGCGGCGCGGCGTGCAACGAGCAGTGATTCGATTTTGGCGCGGCGATCTGCGACGTGCAGCAACGGGCGATCGGACGCGGCGTCTAATCTGCGCATTATCTCTTCCACGCTCGCGCTCAGGCAGATCAAAATCGCGCTTTTACCCATGACCGCGCGGTTTTCGGGGAAGGTCAGCGCGCCGCCGCCGGTGGCGATGACTAGATTCTCCTGCGCGGCTAATTCGGCGCAAAGGTCACGCTCCAGTTGGCGGAAGAAGGGTTCACCATGCGCGGCGAAGATTTCGTTGATTTCCATCCCCTGTCGTTCCACGATTACCGCGTCCATATCCACAAATTCAAGCTTCAGTTTATCTGCCACCGCGCGTCCCACGCTGGTTTTGCCCGTTCCCATAAAGCCTGTGATTACAATATTATTCACCAGTTCCTCCTACAACGAAGACAACGATAGTTCGCGCTAATCTTGAGTAGTGGCTAAATGGTAAGTGATAGTTAAAATGATAACTATTCAACCACTAAGGACACGAAGAATACCAAGGCTTTTCTTGCCCCGAATGATAGCTTTTGATCGCGTATGAGCATTATTGATATAAAAACTCTTAGTGCTCTTGGTGCTCTTAGTGGTTAAACTATCGTGTTACTTTTCCCTATCACTTACTTCTTTACCACTACTTAACCTTGCGGTAGAACCACGTGAAACTGACTCCCTGGACAATTTTTCTCGTCATAACCGGGGCTATCTACCCAAATCCTGCCGCCGTGTGCCTCAATTATACCCCGCGCTATCGCCAAACCCAATCCTGCGCCCCCGCCTTTGAACTTCGTTTGTCCCGAAGAGTGCAAGGCTACGTCGCCAGTTTGATAGAATTTCTCAAATATCAATTCATGGTGTTCAGGGTCAATGCCGATGCCGGTATCCCTGATGATAATCTCGACCGCGTCGCCGAGCTGCGCGTCGTGAATCGCGTTCCCCAACACCGTAATCTCACCACCATCTGGAGTGTATTTTATCGCGTTGACGAGCACTTGATAAAAGACCTTGTTCAGCAGGTCGGGGTCCGCCGAAACTCGGGGCAATTTTTCTAAATCGGCTACCTTTAGCGTCAAATTCCGCTCGCGCAGCGCCACCGTGAAGCCGCTCTGAATGCCAGTGATGATGTGCACGATGTCTGTAGGCTCCTTACGCAAATCTAACGCTTCGGAGTCCATCTTAACTACATCTAGCATCGTGTTGACTATCTGGTGCAAACGGTCTACATTTTCCAGAATCTTATTCAAGAATGTTCCCGCGTCGGGGGCATCTACTAGGGCGCGGTGCGTTTGCAACACTTGTGCGAACCCCTTGACTATCGTCAACGGCGTGCGCAATTCATGGGCGGTTACATCAATAAAATCGGATTTGGTGCGGTCTATGCGTTCTAGTTGATCGTAAGCTTGTTGCAACTCCTCTGTGCGTTCGCGCACCTTATCCTCTAACTCCAGATTAAAACGTTTAATCTCTTCGTACAACCGCGCGTTTTCGATGGCGATAGCCGCTTGCCCCGCGAAAGAGGCAGCTAGATTAGTTTCTTCTTTCTGATACGGAGTGACTGTCTCGCGCGTGAGAGAGAGCATTCCGATGACCTCATCACCGCGAATTAGTGGTACTCCGAGCCAGGCGCGAGCTTGGGGCAAATCGTCCACGTGTTGCCAATCAGGCCGTTCGGTCAAAACATCAGCTACGGTTAACGGTTCCTTAGTTTGATAAATCTGATGATAGACATCACCCTCTTTAACGAAAATACGCATTCGTAAGGGATGAGTTCCGGGAGGAAATCCTTGCGCGGCGACCGGTCTTATGCCTCGATTGTCTTCCAACAACACTAGGGCGCGGTCGTAAGAGACAATTTTGTCCAATTGCACGAGAATAACGTCGAGCACTTCCGCCATGTTCAGCGTACTCGAAAGGGCGCGGCTGACGTTATACAACATCTCCGCCAAATGGCGGCGAGTTTGTTCGCTGTGATAGAGCGACGCGTTGTGAATGGCGATGGCTACTTGGTTAGCCAATAATTGCAAGACGGGCACATCACTTTCGAGAAACGTCCCGGTGCGGTCGCTTTCAATATCCAAAACACCGAGCACATTTTCCCCCATCACCAGCGGCAGTGCCAACTCTGACCGCGCACGAGGGAGCAAATCTACAGGGGAGTATCGCTCGTCTTGCAACACATCCACAACGCGCGTTGGAGTGCGGTCGGCGACGGCGGAACCCACAATGCTTCCCTGTCCTATAGGCAATTGCAGCCTCTGCTGACTCAGCAACCGTCCCGCTTCTCCCGTACCCGCGTGAAGGGTGACATGGTCATCGTTGCCATCACATAGAAAAACCCCGACGAAATAATACTTGTAGCGCGCCTCGATTAAGTCTACGACTTGCTCTAATAAACTATCCAGTTCGAGGATAGAGGTAATGCGCTGCCCGACCGCGATGCTGGTTTCCAGTTGCCCGTAAGCCTCCCGCAACCGCGCATGTAGTTCATCGCGCAGGTCGAGGCTCTTGCGCAGCTCATCGCGGCTTATGCGCAACTCTTCAGCTTTAACTTGTAACTGTTTTTGGGAGAAGGTTTCCCATTCTAGCGCGGTTACTAACTGGTCGGATAATATCCAAATCAGCGTCGCGGTTGTCCACATCATCAATAACGGAGGAATAATCGCGAACAAAGTCGCGAAGTTGAGGGAATGGGTGAAGATTAAATCGCCTATCATCAGCACGTTCACCAACGCGGTGGTGATGAACGTGGCTCTGCTCGAAATGAGCAGCCCGGATATTATTACCAATAAGGTAAACAATTCCGGCATTACGCCCGAATTGAAGGCGTCGAGGGGGTGCATCTTGACTGCCAACATCAATACTAACATGATGACCCACAACCAAGTGCTTAATCGAAAATGACGATGCGACAGGCGGTGCGCGGTCAAGTTGAGCGACGTAATTATTACCCAGACTAATACTCCTTCCAGACCGAGATCGCTGCTTAAAGACGCGAAGGTCATATACACCACGCTGAGAAGCCAGGTGATAATGAGGACAATATTGAAAGTATCCTTCTGCATATCTCTTAAGGCATCGCCCATGATACCATTTCCACCTATCGCGTTTTTTGCGGATTAATCGTCGCGGTTCGTTACATCGTCTACTCTTGCTACCCCCGATTTCGAGTATCCTGTATCGTTAATTTTATCACACTTTTTGCTGATTAGCAATCAGTGTTCTTTCCCAATTCTGCACCGTGCGCGGTATACGCGCGCTCCCATAAATTCTTCCTCTTATATTACTTTCATATCTATCCAAGCTGTGCTATAATAGTTTTCCTTATGCTCATCACGCGATTATCGCTGGTCAATTTTAGAAACTACGCGCGACTGGAACTGAATTTGCCAGATAGTATTATCCTTTTGCAAGGTAACAACGCGCAAGGGAAAACCAACTTGCTCGAGGCGATTTACTATCTTGCTACTACGAAATCTCCCCACGCGAGCAGCGACACTGAATTGGTCAACTGGCTCGCGCGCGACGATGCCCAAGCGTATGCCCGCGTCGCGGCGGAGGTGCGGCGTGCTGATACAACGCGGCGGGTAGAATTAACGCTGACGCGGCGAAATGGCGGGAAAGATGCCGCGCCGCGCTTCGGCAAGCGCGTGCGCGTCAATCGCGTGGCGCGGCGCGCGATGGACTTGCTGGGAGAGATTAACGTGGTGCTGTTTTCACCGCAAGATATCGATCTGGTTAATGGCGCGCCCGGTTTACGGCGGCGCTACTTGGATATTACGTTGTGTCAGATTGACCGCCATTACTGCCGCGCGCTGCAAACGTACAATAAAGTGGTGAGCCAGCGAAACCACCTGCTGCGCGAATTGCGTGAGCGCGGTGGTGACACCTCACAATTGAGATTCTGGAACGAGAAAATGGTTGATACAGGGACGAAAATCACCGTACGCCGCCGCGATGTACTGCATTCGCTGACCAAAGATGCTAATCAGTTCAATCGCGCCCTCACCGGCGGGGGCGAAGAGTTGAGATTGAACTACTTTCCGGGCATTAACCTACAACAGGATGTTAGTGGACAGCTATCTTTGAACATCGCGGACGATGCTCTTGCACGACATTCGGAGCAGGATATTAGGGAGATTTTTCTCAAACAGCTTCATCTACGACGCAAAAAGGAATTAGTTCGCGGTATCACCCTCGTAGGTCCCCACCGCGATGATTTCAGCTTTTCCAATGGAGAGATAGACATTGGGGTTTATGGCTCACGCGGGCAACAACGTACTGGCGCGTTGGCGTTGCGTCTGGCGGAGGTAGAATTGATGTACGCGGAGACTGGAGAACGCCCTATTCTGTTACTGGACGATGTGATGTCTGAGCTAGACCAGTCGCGCCGTGCCTACTTGTTGAGCGCGCTGGATAATATTCAACAGGCGATTATCACGACTACTGATTGGAAACACTGTCCCCTAGAATTACAACAGCGCGCTCTGTTGTGGCAGGTAAAAGATGGAGTGATAGAAGAATTCGTGGAACGTGAAACGTGAAACGTAAGGCGTAAAACGTGATGCGTGAAATTTTACCGCCGAGCACGCGGAGAACGCCGAGTCTTGAGGGTAGGATTCTATCTGCATAGCGAAACGACTTTTAATGAATATTGATGAGCGCCTATGACCGCGCAAATCTTTTCGTCTTTCTTTCCCCTGCGTCCTCCGCGCTCTCTGCGGTGAGTTATAGTGCGGTTTTGCGCAAGTTCTATCTTGTTAATCCTGTAGGACTTACGCAAGTTCATAATAATTTCACCGCCG
>CAZSIG010000143.1:5570-8274 GCA_964606195.1 uncultured Anaerolineales bacterium | reverse complement strand
TGAAAATCTTTGAGGACGATCAACGCGGGGTCGCGCGTGCGGTCTACGAACTCCAGCGCGGCGAGTGGCGTCTTCGCGGCGGGGTCTACCGGCATCATGCGCACCAACTCCTGCGCCGCGGCGACGCCCTCAGAGATGCCTTCGGTGATAGTCCAAAAGTAGAGTTTTTTATTGCGCTGGCTCGCGACGCGGCTCAACAATTCTTCCATGCGCCGCTCTTCCCACGAGACGAGGTAGATTATGGGATATTTGGCTTTAACCAAGATTTCTAGTTCTGTTTCTTTGTTGTTCATAAGCTATTGAGCCTTCCGAATGGTCACGAGGAAGTAGCTGCCACTAATTGCACTAATTTTCACTAATTTTCTAACTATTAGTGGCAAAAATAAACCGCGCCCTTTGTGACTTGGCGATGGAAATCGCGTAATGTGATTACTGAAAAGTTGACTCTTACGCGGCTGTATGCTATAATATTTGGGTCAACTCAGATTCGTGGGGTAAAAAGTATGAGCGCGGGACTTAAAATACTCGCGTAGGGCGGCTTTCTTAGCCGCCGTTCTCTATCATCGACGAAAACGGCAGGTAAGAAACCTGCCCTACCCCACGAATTCGCGTAGAGCCTAATATTTTCAGTTGTGCCCCCGTGGCTCAGTGGATAGAGCAACTGCCTTCTAAGTAGTGGGTCGCAGGTTCGAATCCTGCCGGGGGTACTCTGCATCAAAATTCGTTCTTTGAGATTATACAGCCAAAAACTCAATTGAGCAAAACAAAAAAGGGCAAGTCCTAGATAATACAGGACTTGCCCTTTGATTTTATAAACTACTGCAATTGCAGCGCGAACTCGGTCGGGTCAATCTTCTCCATACCGTGGCTTTGGCGATACGAATTCATCGTATTCATCAGTAACACAGCAACGGTCATTGAACCCGCGCCGCCGGGGACGGGGGAAATCGCCGAAACTTTCGGCAGCAGACCATCATAGTCCGCGTCGCCGACGGTCTTGCCCTCAACGCGGTTGATGCCCACATCAACGACTACTCCGCCCTCTTTGACCATGTCGGGCTTAATCAGGTTCGGCTTGCCCACCGCGACTATAACGATGTCCGCCCGCAGCGTGTTCGCTTTCAGGTCTTTGGTGTTGATGTGACAGACAGTCACCGTCGCTTCCTCGTTGATGAGGAGAATCAAGGTCATCGGCTTGCCCACGATGTTGCTGGCGCCGACCATGCAGACATCCGCGCCGCGCGTCTCGATGTTATAGTGCTTCAGCAGAATCCACACACCCAATGGCGTACAGGGAACCATCCCCCCAAAAGAGCCTTTGGAGAGCATTCCCGCGTTGAGTGGATGGAAGCCATCAGCATCTTTCTTCGGGTCTATTGCCTCAATCACTTCCTGCTCTGAGATGTGCTTGGGCAGCGGAGATTGTACCAAAATCGCGTCTACAGTTTCATCCGCGTTCAACTCCGCGATGATTTCCAGTACCTTCTCTTGCGTGGTATCCTCCGGGAGATCGAAAGATTTCGCTTCGATGCCCACCGCGTTGCACGCCTTGTCCTTATTCCGTACATAGACCTGGCTGCCAGGATCCGCGCCGACCATGATCGTCGCCAAGCAGGGTTTTCTCATCCCCTTCGCGACGAACCCTTCAATTTCTGCCTTCAGATGGTTCTTGATTTTCTTTGATAGTGCTCTACCGTCAAGAATAGTTGCCATTTTTCCTCCTTAAACTAATTAGATTTTTTGTAAACATTCCGCGACCTGGCTGGCGCTGAATGCTTTATAATTTCTGTTCTACAACCTGCATAACCTTCTGTTTCAGAGCTGCCTTGCCTTCTAGCAGTTCTTCCATTCGCGCCCGACACTGCTTAACGTATTCCTCGTCCTTAATCGCGCCCATATTGATTTTGACGTTGAGCAACGCGCTGTGCATCGCGGAGTCTGCCAACAGTATTCCCACACCGACATCACTCACCGCGGCTTGATTGCCCTTCTCCGCAGCCGGCATACATAGGTTAAATATCGCCGCGCACTTCTCGGCAATCTGGAACGGAACCTCTGCTGCTTCTTTAAGTGCCTCTTGAATCGCCGCCGCCCGCGTCTTTTTCTCCTCTGGCGTCGCTTTGGGCATCTTATATTTCGACATCACGGTGCTGTACACCTGCATGTCAGCATTGACAAGTTCGGTTAGCTCGCGGCGCAGCGTCTCCGCTTTGTTCAGCAATTCCGCGATGTCATCTTGCACCTCTTCGTATTTCTTCTTGCCTACGGTGAGGTTGCATACCATGCTGATTAGCCCCGCGCCCATCGCGCCAGTGGTAGCCGCTACACTACCGCCACCGGGTGCGGGAGCGCTGGAAGCTACCGCGTCTAGCCATTCTTCTACAGTTACATTCGGAAAATTCTCCATAACTCTCTTCTTACCTCCTCGTGAATTGTAATAGATTGGTAACTCACCAACCACTTGAATTATAACATAAAACTCACTTTAAGGCATATCGAGTTTTCAGCGGATTAAGCGGATTAGACCGCGCTTATTTGAATTCATACGCCTCTGATGTCTAAATATTATGTACACTCTATGAAAGCGACTTAATTACGCCCTACGTAGCTCTCAGCCCCCGTCCCCGGGGGCGTTATGGAATGGGTCGATACTTTTGCCGCAGCCGCCCCCGCGACGGGGGCTTAGAGCAAAATTAAAGTACGC
>CAZSIG010000143.1:0-5470 GCA_964606195.1 uncultured Anaerolineales bacterium | reverse complement strand
GCCGCAGCCGCCCCCGCGACGGGGGCTTAGAGCAAAATTAAAGTACGCTCATCGTAGCCCGAACACAACAGTTAGACAGCAAGGAGCATACGCGGTCATAGAAGAGTAAAAATTCGCTCTATTCGCTTAATCTGCTGACTTTTCCATCTTTTTTTCAACGGACTATTTAATCGAGAATTAGCTAACCACCTCGCGCCGCGGCGACCGCTTTTTGTGCCGCTTCGGACAAACTCATCGCGGTGAGTAAGTTTGCCTCACTCAAGATAGCACGTCCTTCCTTTTCGTTCGTGCCCACTAATCGCGCAATCATCGGTACATTCGGTTTCACCTCATGCAGCGCGGTTACAATACCTTTCGCCACCTCATCGCAGCGCGTGATGCCGCCGAATATGTTGAACAGCACCGCTTTGACGTTGGAGTCCGCGAGGATAATCCGCAGCGCGGCGGCAACCTTCTCTGCCTTCGCGCCGCCGCCGATGTCCAGAAAATTCGCGGGCGCGCCGCCGTAGAACTGCGTGATATCCATCGTTGCCATCGCCAGCCCCGCGCCGTTGACCATACAGCCGATTTCGCCATCCAGTTTCACGTAGCTCAATCCCGCCTCTCGCGCCTCACGCTCCGCGGGCGTCTCTTCACCCTCATCGCGCATCAGCGCGAGTTCAGGGTGTCGGAACAGAGAGTTATCATCGAGCACCATCTTCCCATCCACCGCGAGCAGTCGATTGTCCGCCGTCACCACCAGGGGATTGATTTCCGCCAGCGACGCGTCCGATTCGATAAACGCGGTGTATAAACCATGCGCGACCTTGCCGAAATCGCGTACTAATTCGGGAGCGAGTCTGATACCATAAGCCAGTTGCCGCGTCTGAAAATCCTGTAATCCCAAGCCGGGATCAACAGAGACTTTGATGATTTTCTCCGGTGTCTCCGCCGCGACCGTCTCGATTTCGACGCCCCCTTCAGACGATACCATCATCACCACGCGCTGTGCGGCGCGATCTATCACCGCGCCGAGATAGATTTCTGCCGCGATCTCCGCCGCTTCGTCCACCAGCACCTTTTTGACCGTCAGCCCTTTGATGTTCATGCCCAATATACGCGCGGCAGCACGTTCTGCCTCGTCGGGCATAGCCGCGAGTTTCACACCACCCGCCTTGCCGCGCCCGCCGACCAGCACTTGGGATTTTATCACCACCTTGCCGCCCAGCTTCGCCGCGATCTCTCGCGCCTCCGCGGAAGTAGTTGCGACTTCACCGCGCGGAATTGCCACGCCATATTGTGCAAAGATTTGTTTAGATTGGTATTCTTGTAGTTTCATAAAAAAATATCCTCTCTTCTATTCAATTAGCTAGTCGCGCCACTGATTCAACCATTGAGTTTGCCCTATCCACTCTTCCGCTTGTGTTTCAGAGAGCAGATGATCCAAAGCGTCAATCAACTCAGATAGGGTCCAACTTCGCTGAGCTGCCAAAATGATGCCACCATGTTGAGGATAATGCCGCGCTAGGTGTATGAAATCGCGAATATTAAAAGTGAAAATACATCTACCTTGAGCAGTCGCGCCTAGTAGTTGCGCGGTATCGTTGGCATCTAAACTCACCCAATCAGTTGGTGTGCGCGTCACATCGTGGCCGCGTTGCTGTAAAGCTTTTTGCAAAGCTTTCATGGAGGTATCGGCATCTAGGTGCAGGCGTGTTTTAGACATGAGTCTGTTCCAGAGATTGCTCCGCGGCGATGGTTGTATCTATTTCAGTACGATGTGCTACGTAAAAATTTAAAGCTTCGTTTACCTGTCCTACGGTTACATCATATTCTGTGGCAATTTGCGCGGGAGATAAATTCCAGTTATACGTCGCGATAACAATCGTTTGAACGCGTATGCCAGTACCGCGTAGAATGGGAGTAGGCCAGCCCGCCGCGCCGCGCCGATAGGTGATGTGAGGGAAAACGGGGTCATCAAGTTGATGCTTTAGATCTCCCACTTTTTCTGTAACAGCCCATAGCACGAACTGATCTAGGGAGATACCCTGAGTAGCAGCCCACTGTTCCGCTTCGCGTTTTAGTTTGGTTGGCAAATTTAGTGCATATTGAGTCATAATCTTCTTTAACGCTAAACTCTAGCCGGACTCCTCGAGTTTATCGTACGCCCGCCCCAACCGCGCCAGGCAAGCCTCTTTGCCCAAAATCGCCATCGACTCGAAGAGCGGCGGAGAGACCTTCTTGCCGGTGATAGCGATGCGCAAAATCCCGAAAACTTTGCGCGCCTTTAAGCCGGTTTCGTCGACCAACGGCCGCAGCGCGGCTTCAATCGCCTCGTGCTGCCAGACGGTGATGTCCGTGAGTACTTCTTGAAAACGGGTGATGACGTGCTGTATGTGCGCTTTGCTCATCTGTTTCTGCATCAACAGCGCGGGGTCATATTCCAAAGTGTCAGCGAACATGAAATCGACCAATTCTGCCGCGTCGCGCAGCGTCTTGAGGCGTTCTTTGATGATAGGAATACTTTGCACCAATATCTCGCGATGCTCCGGCGTCATCTCGCAACCCGCTTCTTCCAAAAATGGTACGAGCATCTCCGCGAGTCTCTCGTTTGAGGACTTACGAATGTAGATACCATTAGTCCAATCCAGCTTGTCGTAGGCGAAGCGCGCTGGTGAGGAGTTGATGCTCGCGATGCTGAATTTTTCGACGGCGAACTCGCGGTCGAATATCTCGGTATCGCCATCGGGCGCCCAGCCGACGCGCGCCAGAAAGTTGAACAGCGCATCGGGCAGGTAGCCCGCGGCGCGAAAATCGCGCAGGTGAACGTAGCGGTCTTGCCCATCGACTTTCTTGCGTTTACTCATCTTTCCCTTGCCGCTGGGGTCGAGAATCAGCGGCAGGTGAACGTAGGTGGGAATATCCCAACCGAAGGCGTTGTATAGCAAAACGTGCTTCGGCACGCTCGAGAGCCATTCATCGCCGCGAAAGATGTGTGAGATTTCCATGAAGTGATCGTCCACTACATTCGCCAGATGATAGGTCGGGAAGCCGTCCGATTTAAGCAGTACAAGGTCGTCAATCGTGCTGTTATCTACGGTTACTTCACCGCGCAGTTCGTCAGTGTAGCTCGTTGTGCCTTCCAACGGAACCGCGAGGCGCACGACATAGGGTGTATCGCTCGCGTCCAGTTCGACGCGTTCCGCCACGCTGAGGGAACGGCAGTGGCGATCATAGCCCGATTTTTTCGCGGCGCGCTGTTGCTCGCGCATCTCCGCCAGTCTTTCGGGCGTGCAGTAGCACTTGTAGGCGTGACCATTGTCTATCAGCCATTGCGCGTGTTTTTGGTATAGTTCGGTGCGCTCCGACTGAAAGTAGGGACCGTAATCACCGCCGACCTCCGGGCCCTCGTCCCAATGTAAGCCAAGCCAACTCAAACTGTCCATAATGTCCGCCAGTGCCTCCGCGTCGTATCGTTTGCGGTCGGTGTCCTCGATACGCAGGATGAACGCGCCGTTGTGATGCCGCGCGAAGAGCCAGTTGAACAACGCGGTGCGCACGCCGCCGACGTGTAGTATTCCGGTCGGGCTGGGGGCATATCTTACGCGTACTTTGTCTGTCATTTAGTTTTCCTCCCATTCTAAAGTGCGCTTATTATATCATTTTGTAGAAGGACATGCAATACGCGGCGCGGGGACTTTCGTGTAATAGTTGACTTGAGGAATTGTTGGGAGTATAATTGAGAACATAGAAAATAAATGTGTGAAGAATTTACGGCTGAAAAACCCTTTTTCAGCCCACATAATGAATTAAGCTGACAGGGGAGATAACATATATGCCCGCTAGAGATATTTATCATGAAGCAGCCAAGAACGCGCTCATTAGTGATGGGTGGACAATTACTCACGATCCATTGCACATCAAATACGGCGGTTTTGACTTTTTGATTGATTTGGGTGCCGAAATGCTAATAGGCGCCAGCAAAGACGGACGCAAAATCGCGGTTGAGGTAAAAAGTTTTGTGGGAACTTCTTCACTCAGCGAATTTCATACTGCTGTAGGACAATTTGTCAATTATCGATTGGTGTTGATGAAGGCAGAACCTGATCGTATACTCTATTTAGCAATTCCCGAGCACATATATAATAGCTTTTTCACAACCGCGTTTGGACAATTAGCTATAGAGGAACACAATCTGAATTTAGTAGTGTTCGATGAAGAACAGGAGGTAATCAAAGCATGGCTAGAGTAGAAGATTACCGCGATATAGTGAAACAATTATTGGTTGAATACGCGGAGCATCCCCCCATAGGTGGCGGGATTGATATGGAGACTATCTTTGACGAGACGCGGGATCACTATCAATTGGTAGCATTAGGGTGGCAAAGTAAACGACGAGTTCATGGTTGTGTTATCCACATTGACATCAAAGGGAATAAAGTATGGTTACAGCATGACAGTACAGATGCTGACATTGCTCAAACATTGATAGAAAGAGGAATTCCAGCCAACCATATCGTGCTCGGCTTTCAACCTGAACACTACCGCAAACTCTCAGGTTTCGCGGTGAGTTAGTACTGTATACATGGTCATCAAAAATTCTGTATCAGTAATCCCACGATAGTATCATCATGAAAATTCACCACCTGAATTGCGGCTCCTTTTCCTCCCCCTTCACTTCGATAAGAGGCATCACCTATGCGCTACTAGTTGAAACGAACGCGGGGCTGGTGCTGATAGATACCGGCTTTGGTATCGGTGACTGTACACACCCGACGCCGTTCATGCGCGGTTTCACCTCGCTATTGGGCGCCGCGCTGGATATCGAGGAGACCGCCGCGCAGCAGGTCAAGCGATTGGGATATGACGTCGCGGAGGTACAGCATATCGTGCTTACCCACTTGCATCTTGACCATACCGGCGGATTGCCTGATTTTCCGGCAGCACAAGTCCACGTTTCGAGGATGGAATACGAGACCTTGCAACACCCGCGCGGGTTACTAGAACGCGGGCATGTCGCGGCGCATTGGGCACACAAGCCGCACTGGGTGCTGCATGAAGTGAAGGGGGAAAACTGGTACGGTTTCGACGCGACGCCTGTGATCGCGGGACTTGTACCAGAGATTCTACTCGTGGCGCTGCCGGGGCATACGCGGGGACATTGTGGAGTAGCGGTACAAACGCCAGATGGTTGGCTGTTGCAATGCGGCGACGCGGTTTCGACCTACCACCCCGAAGTCGATTTACGTCCGGCAAAACGCGAAAATTATCCGTTAGGTTTCTTGCCGAAAGCGATTGCCGAATATTTCACCGGAACGCAGGTACATCGACTGCGGGAACTGGCGCGAAATCATCCAGAGGTGCAGATTATAAGCTCTCACGATATGCGTAAGTACGCGAAATACCAACAACGTTGAACGCGCAGTAGGAGACCTGACCGTGTTAGCAAAGTTCTTGGCAAAACAACTTGGTAATCCATCCAGAATCTTAG
>CAZSIG010000142.1:0-8316 GCA_964606195.1 uncultured Anaerolineales bacterium | reverse complement strand
CTGCCGTAAAGGAAGTAGTTAGTAATGCGGGAATAGTGAGAGGGTTACACCATCACTATTCCCGCAAGTTTTATTCACTCCAGGACTTACGCAATTATTTGCGGCAGATATAGCAACTTATTTTGTTCCACAAGTTTGCGTAGAAGAATCGAGATTTGTTTTAAGTCGCGTAAGTCCGATAGTTTTTAGAAGCCGGAGGCATTATGGATACTCCCATATTGGAGATGAAAAACATTACCAAAGAATTTCCCGGCGTGAAGGCTCTGGATAATGTCAGCTTTCGCGTCACTAGAGGGGAGATTCATGGCTTGGTTGGGGAAAATGGCGCGGGTAAATCGACCTTGATGAAGGTGTTGAGCGGAGTCCATCCACACGGGACGTACACCGGCGATATCTTGTTTGAAGGGGAAACACAGGAATTCAGAAGCATTAGTGACAGCGAAAAGATCGGCATCGCGATTATTTACCAAGAGTTGGCGATGGTCCCCGAAATGACGGTATATGAAAATATCTTTCTAGGTCACGAACTTAGCAATGGGTTCATGGTTGATTGGAATGAGACCATCAAAAGGACCGCGGAGATTTTACGGAGAGTGCGACTCGAAGTCAACCCCTCAACCAAAATCAGGGATTTGGGCGTAGGTAAGCAGCAGTTGATTGAGATTGCCAAGGCGATACACCGCGACGTTAAGCTGTTAATTTTGGATGAGCCTACCGCGGCATTGAACGAGGATGACAGCGAAAATCTGTTGAATCTGCTGCGCGAGCAGCGGGACCAGGGAGTAACCTGTATCTTGATTTCCCACAAGTTAAAAGAGGTTATTGATATTGCTGATTCAGTCACGGTGCTGCGCGATGGGCAGACTATATGTACTATGGATGCGCGTAAGGGTGAGGTATCTGAGCACGCGATGATCAAGCACATGGTCGGACGCGCCATCGATAATATCTATCCGCCAAGAGACCATGCCCCTTCTGATGAAATCGCGCTTGAGGTCAAAGACTGGAATGCTTACAATCCAAACCTTGGAAGAGATGTCCTCAATAATGTTAATTTCAACGTCAAGAAGGGCGAAATTGTCGGATTTGCTGGATTGATGGGTTCAGGGCGTACGGAACTTGCCTTGAGCATATTCGGCAATCCCGATGGCTATCATATCAGCGGCGATGTGTTAATTGAAGGACAGAAGAAACGATTTAGCCATCCGCAGGACGCGATTAAAGCGGGGGTCGCCTATCTGACCGAAGATAGGAAGGGCGATGGGTTGATTTTGATCCAAGATGTGAAACAGAACATCACCCTCGCGAATTTGTGGGAAATAGCGCGGCGCAATGTGGTCGACAGCAACGCGGAGATCAAAGTCGCGAATGAATACCGCGATTCCCTCAATATCAAAACCCCCAGCATCGAGCAAAAGGTTGAGAATTTGAGTGGTGGTAATCAGCAGAAGGTCTGTCTGGGAAAGTGGCTGTTCGTCAAGCCCGACGTGCTGATTTTGGATGAGCCGACACGCGGTATTGATGTTGGGGCGAAATATGAGATTTATACGATTATGAACAGATTGGTCAAACAGGGCATGAGTATCATTATGATCTCGTCCGAACTGCCCGAGATATTAGGCATGAGCGACAGAGTATACGTTGTTTCCGGCGGCAGAATCGCCGGAGAGTTGCCGATCGCGAAAGCAACGCAAGAGAAGATCATGCACATGGCGACGGATTAAGGAGGCACACAAGATGTTTTTTAAGAACTTACAGAAGGTTTTGAAAGAGAATATCCGTGAATACGGTATGTATATCGCCCTGTTTATCATCATGGCGATCTTCACCGTCACCACAGAGGGTATTTTCATCTCATCGCGCAACATCAGTAACCTGCTGAATCAGACAGGCTATATCGCGGTGTTGGCGGTTGGAATGACGTTGATCATTGTCATTCGGCATATTGATCTGTCGGTCGGGTTTCTGGCTGGCTTTCTCGGCGCGGTAGCCGCCATCGCCTTGTCATTCTGGGAATTGCCGGTGATTATAGTAATTCCGATGGTGCTAGGACTAGGCGTGTTGGCGGGCTTAATCACCGCGTTTCCGGTGGCGCAGTTGAAGATTCCTTCTTTCGTAGCTTCACTGGCGGGCTGGTTGATTTATCGCGGGCTGCTGCTATTGGTAACCGCGGGGACGGGCACGATCATCATCTCGGATAAGGCGTTCAACGCCATCGGTAACGGATATATTCCTGACATTCCGGATATTGGAATCCTGCCGGAGGTGCATAAAGTAACGCTGGTGCTCGGATTAGTGGGAATCGTTTTGTTTATCATCAGCGAGATCAACAGTCGCCGCCAGAAGCAAGCCTACGACTTTGAGGTGCTGCCGATGGATATGTTTATCCTCAAATTGGTCTTCGTGTCAATTTTGGTTGCTTTGATTACCTGGGTACTCGCGGGATACAACGGCATTTCCTGGACGGTGGTTGTGGTGCTGCTTGTAGTAGGTATCTACCATTTCATCACGACGCAGACGGTACTCGGCAGACATATCTACGCGATCGGCGGCAATCCCGAAGCCGCGGAATTGAGCGGCATCAGCGTGAAAAAACTAACCTACGTAGTTTTTGGCTCGATGGGTATGCTCTCCGCATTGTCGGGCATCTTGTTCGCCTCGCGGTTGCAATCCGCTACCACGACGGCGGGCACGCTGTTCGAGCTAGACGCGATCGCCGCGGCGTATATCGGTGGTGTATCGGCGGCTGGCGGCGTCGGCAATGTGATGGGTTCGCTGATTGGGGCTTTGGTTTACATGTCGCTAACCAGCGGTATGAATTTGATGAACGTTGACATCGCGTACCAATATGTGGTTAGAGGCGCGGTGCTTGCCGCCGCGGTTATCTTCGACGTTGCCACGCGCAGCCAAGGGAAGTAGATTACGAGCCTTATTGATTATAGGACATTATAGGACGCAGACGAACGCAGGTTTTCAGGATTTAAGATATTGTCCGCGTAATCTGTGGGAATCCGCGTCCTCTTTTTTGTGCAGGTTGCAATTTCTCATCTAGCGCGTGGTTTTTAACCCAAAATGGAACTTCTAAGCGTTAGTAATCTTTCCCAATACTTCGGCGCGGTGCCCGCGTTGAAAGATATAACCTTCACCATTGAGGCGGGCGAAGTGTTAGGGGTGGTTGGGCAGCGCGGCGCGGGTAAGTCCTCACTATTTCAATTACTCAGCGGAGCATATACCCCCTCAAGCGGTGAAATTCACTTCGCGGGCGAACGCGTTGTGCTTAAAAGTGTCGCTCAAGCGCAGCAGTTGGGTATCGTTGCCGTTCAACAGTATCCGCGCTTGGTGGATACGCTGGACGTTTTGCACAATGTGTTCTTGGGGCGAGAAATACGCAGTTCAGGTTGGTTCAGTTCTTTGCCTGAAGAACGGGAGATGTTCAGAATCACGCGGGAGCTATTGGCATTTTTCGATATGCCTCCTGAGCTGAGCGCGATGCCTGCTCCGGACCTTTCCGATGAACAAACACAGGTCGTCGCGTTGGCGCGGGCGTTGTGCCAGCCATCCCGATTAGTGCTGCTCGACGACGCTTTGGCGGCACTGAGTTTTGGGCGACAACAAATAATGCTGGACCGGATCAAGGAACTTGCCGCGCAGAATGTGGTGGTCATTATGAGCAGCGATGACCTGAAACAGATCTTCGCGGTCACTGATCGCATTCTGGTGTTATATCAGGGGCATCAGGTAGCGATTCGGCGTACTGCTGATACTTCCCCGCGCGAGATCGTAGAATTTATCGTGGGCACCACAGAGCAAGAACGCGTTACGCCAATAGTATGGGCGATTGAGAATTATTACGCGGCACAAAAACAGAGCGAGGAACTGCGTCACAATCTGGAGGTGCAAGACCTGCTTAATCAGGAATTAGAAAAAAAGGTGCAGGAGCGCACCGCGGAGCTGCAAGAAGCCTACAGACAGTTAGAGCTACTCGATCGCAACAAAACCGATTTTATCAAAATCGTCTCCCACGAACTGCGCACCCCCATGACTATCTTCAGCGGCTACAGTCAGATGCTGCTGGAGGATAAAACCGTTCAACAACTCCGACACCTCAACCAGTTAGCGGCTACGATAAGCTCCAGTTCCGATCGCATGAGAGAAATTGTGAACACCATGCTGGACCTGGTCAAAATTGACACCGGCATAATGGAGATCAATCCCAAGCCAGTAGCTGTTCATGAAGTCCTGGAAAGTGTGCAGCGGCAGTACCGCGACGCGGTGAAGGACCGTAACCTAACATTGGAGTTGGATGACCTACGCGGTCTCCCGCGTATAGAAGCCGACCTGGCTTTATTACGCAAGGTTTTTGATAATCTGGTAAGTAATGCGATCAAGTATACTCCTGATGGAGGTAAAATCGTTATCTCGGGCCGCGTCTTGGAGCCAGGCGAATACGATTTCACCAAAAAGGGCATAGAGATAGTGGTCAGTGACACCGGCATTGGTGTAGCTCCAGAACATCAAACGCCGATATTCGAGAAATTCTATCAAACCGGTGAGGTTATGTTGCATTCATCGGGGCGCACTAAATTTAAGGGTGGGGGAATTGGCTTAGGTTTGGCGATTGCTCGCGGTGTTATTCTGGCACATAGGGGAAAAATTTGGGTCGAAAGCCCTGGCTGTGACGAGGAAACCTGTCCCGGCAGTCAATTTCACATCGTCTTACCACAATTTCAACCCCCGCTACGCATCAAACCGCGTAGCAATTAGCCACAGAGCGCGCGGGGGGCGCGAAGGGGGACAAAAGTGGTCTCCAATACTTTTAATTTAGCCAAATGGAACTTCTAAACGTTAGTAACCTTTCTCAATACTTCGGCGCGGTCCCCGCGCTGAAAGATATAACCTTCACTGTTGAGCCGGGCGAAGTGCTAGGAATAGTCGGACAGCGCGGCGCGGGTAAATCCTCACTGTTTCGGCTACTCAGCGGGGCGAATACCCCCACGAATGGCGAAATCAACTTTGCTGGCAAACGCGTGACGCTTAAGAGTGTCGCTCAAGCACAACAATTAGGGATCGTAGCTGTTCAGCAGTACCCTTGCTTCGTAGATGATCTAGATGTTTTGCACAACGTGTTTTTAGGTCGAGAAATACGCGGCGCGGGGCGGTTTGGCTTATTGCCCAATGAAGGGGAAATGTTGCGAATAACGCGAGAGCTATTGGCTGTCTTTGATATGCCTCCCGAATTGGTTGAGGCACGCGTTGCTAGTCTCTCTGATGAACAAAGACAAATCACCGCGTTGGTGCAGGCGTTGTGTCAACCCTGTCGCTTATTATTGCTTGACGATGCTTTCGCCGCGTTGAGCTTTGCCCGGCAGCAAAAGATGCTCGATCAGATCAAGGAACTCGCCGCGCGGCAGATAGCAATTATCATGAGCAGTGAGGATTTGAACCACATCTTTGCTATCACCGATCGCATTTTGGTATTGTATCAGGGGTGGCAGGTCGCGCTGCGGCGCACTTCCGAATCCACGCCGCGCGAAATTGTGGAATTGATCGTTGGTTCCAACAAACAAGACCGCGTGACGCCGATGATTTGGGCGTTTGAGAACTATCACGCCGCGCAAAAGCAAACTGAGGAACTGCGGCAAGCTCAACTGGAGTTGCGTCAGAACCTAGAGACGCAGGACTCGCTGAACCGCGAATTGATTGAGCGTTTGGACAATCAAGTGGAAGCGCTTAATAGTTTGAATCTGGCTTTGCAGGAAGCCAGCCGCCGTCTGATTACCGAACGCGAGGCTGAGCGGAAGGCGTTAGCCCGCGAGTTGCACGACCAAACCATTCAGGACCTATTAAGTTACAATTATCAATTGGAAGAGGTGGAGACCAAAACTGTTGAAGCCTCACAGCGCGCGGAGTTGGCGCATATTCGCAATGGCATTCGGCAAGTAGTGGGCAACTTGCGTCAGGTGTGCAGTGACTTGCGTCCACCTACGATTGATCATCATGGTCTCTCGGCAGCCATCCGTTCATTAGTGAGTCAATGGTCTGAACACACCGGTATTTCGGTAGAATTAGAGATTGATCCCGCGTTGGGGCGCCTGCCCGAACCGATTGAGCTTTCAGTTTTTCGGATTATCCAAGAAGGTTTGCGTAATATACGCAAGCACGCCGCCGCGACGCGAGTGGAACTCACTGTACAGCGGACGCCTACAGCTAGTCTGGTGGTGTGTTTGGTGGACAACGGTCAGGGAATGGTGGAGCCACTGAATCTAGCTACTCTGGCAGAGCAGAAACATTTTGGGTTAGTGGGTATCAGCGAACGCGTGTCATTATTAGGGGGTACCTTGGAGATGACCTCCGCGCCGAGTGGGGGTTTGGAGTTGCAGATTGAAGTTCCTAATCCTTATCCCTATGTCAATCATTAGGGTAGGGCTTGCTTAAAGTTAGTCAACCTCCCGCAGGTTTAGCCTTATAAAAATCAAACCTGCGGGAGGTTTAGCCCGCGCGTTTGGTACTTTGAGAAAGCCCTAATCATTAGAGCGACTGCCTAATATGTCATCCACTACATGCCGAACAGTGGCCGCGTCGAGGTCTTTCTTATCTAAAAACGCCACCGCGCCAGCTTCCAACCCCAAACGGCGAAATTCGCGGTCGGGGTACGCACTGATGAGAATGAGCCGCGTTTGGGGCGAGATGGCTTTAATTCGGCGCACGCATTGAATGCCATCCCCCTCCGCTAAAATCATGTCGATGAAAGCCAATTCTAGATGCACCTGTTTAATCAAACGTAAGGCTTCGGGGCAGTCTTTGGCTTCGTAGAGCGATGAAGCAGGACAAGCTTTGCCGATCAACTTGCCAAGTTGGGTTCGGTACCGCGTATTATCGTCCACCAATAAAACGGTCAACTCCAATTCTGGTCGCGTCCTCGCCTTACCTCGTCCCGCCTCCTGCCCCGACATAGCAAGCACTTTCGGATGGCGCGTGGCATAGCTGTGCGCCTCCAGCCGACTGCTCACTCCAATACCCCGATACAGCGCGGTTAGATGATTCTCCACCGTTTTGATGCTGATCCCCAACTCCTGTGCCATCTTCCGATTGTCGTAGCCCAGCGTCAACAAGCGCAGCAATTCGCGCTGGCGGCGCGTGAGGGTGGGCATTGGATCTATCGCGGCAGCCGGACGCTGATCTACCAGTCGGTTTACCAGCGGGCCGGAAATCCACCGCTCGCCAGCCAAGATGCGGCGCACTGCCAATCGTAAATCGGCGAGCGACTGATCCTTCAAATGATAACCATCTACGCCCGCCGCGAGCAAGCCGACCACATAAGCCTGATCGTCATACGCGCTGACTACCAGAATCTTTAAGTCGGGATGCTCCGCCCTGATGCGGCGCACCGCCGCTACCGGCTCAAAATCCGGCATATTGACATCCACCACCAGAAAATCCGGGCGGAGAGTTTCGAGCGCGTGCGTCAGTTCGCGCCCATCGCCGACCTCTCCCACAATTATCAATCCGGGTAAACTTGCCAACGCGTCGCGCAGCCCGGCGCGGACGACGGCATGATCATCAGCCAACAGAACCTTGATCGTCTCCATAGTCCTACCGCGCAATCCTCCTCTATCAGGGATTTTTCCTATCTCCCGCAAAATCTCCGTTTCCTCGGTGTCTCACATGAACGCGGTCGCGGGGGTTAGCCCTATCGTCGTGATGCTGATACCCATCAGCACGAGGGCGAGATTGGCGGTCACAACGCGGCGTTTGAAGCCGCCCCACGCACTGAGCACCAACCCGCCGACCACGATGCCGATGCCGAACGCGGATTGAATCAGTGCCAATTGCGGCGCGGCACCTTCGAAGTGTTTCGTAACCAGAATTGGAGTGAGCGAGAATGCGGGAATAAGCATAATACCCTGCGGTGGAAACCTGCCCTACTCTACTTTTCCAGAAAAACATCATGGTTCGCGCACACAGCGATAGCTATGGCGCGGGTTTCCACCAGATTTCATGGTGGCATTGACCCCACCGTTGTAACAAACGAAGTAACCGCACCAGTCGTTATATTCGTCGGCAGTCCAGTAATAGATGACGGGTTGGTCTGTCGCCCAGAGCGGACTCTCCTTATCCGGCAAGGTTTCACATTCAGCTTGCACCGCGCGTTCACCATTCCAAACACACCCCGCGTTTTCGCCATGCCGCCCTAGCGAACGCACTAACTCATCGGTCGTTGGCATACGCCAGATATGCTGTGGCTCATCCAGCAATGTCAACCCATCCTCACTCAGATAGCTGCACACCGTAACCTCCATGTCCTGCGCGGTGGCA
>CAZSIG010000141.1:0-8332 GCA_964606195.1 uncultured Anaerolineales bacterium | reverse complement strand
CGATGGGGATGACGATCGCCGCGGCGATGGATATGGCGGAGGCGGGGGTTATTCCCGAAGGTGATGTGGGGCTGGGGCGGCCGCTGAAATTCGGAGATTATCAGGCGGTGTTGGATTTGATTCCGCTGACAGCGCGGCGCGCGGGTTTCGGCGCCGCATTGGCGGAGGGGAGTTATCGGCTGGGCGAAAAATATGGGCATCTGGAGTACGTCGTCACCGCGAAGAAGCAGGAGTTCCCCGGCTATGACCCGCGCGGTTCGCAGGGGATGGGATTGCTCTACGCGACCTCGAACATCGGGGCGTCGCACATGGCGGGCGATTTGGCGTACATGGAGGTGTTCGGCGTGCCGCAGAAGCTCGACCCGTTGAGCATCGAGGGTAAACCGAAATACATTCAATACTTTGAGGATATTTTCACGTTGATCGACGCCGCGGGGCTGTGCGTGTTCGTCTCGATTCGGCATTTCTTCGACGCGTCCTATGAGGTGCGGCCGACGCGCATCACGGAGATGATGAACTATGTGACCGGCGCGGGATACACACAAGAGACATTGCTGCAAGCCGCGGAGCGG
The DNA here is from genome assembly GCA_964606195.1 of uncultured Anaerolineales bacterium. GTDB lineage: Bacteria > Chloroflexota > Anaerolineae > CAZSIG01 > CAZSIG01 > CAZSIG01. Next base: position 7,760 of record CAZSIG010000141.1, on the reverse strand, counting down.
GTGTATAATCTGGAGCGGATGTATCTGGTGCGCGCCGGGTTCTCGCGCAAAGATGACACGCTGCCGCCGCGTATGCTGGAGGAGCCGCTGCCCGAAGGCCCCGCGCAGGGCTTGGTGGTACGGTTGGACGAGATGCTGCCAGAGTATTACGCGGTGCGCGGATGGGACGAGAACGGCGTGCCGACTAAGGAGAAGTTGGCGGAGTTGGGGCTGGAATAAATGATTAGTCATAGCTTCCCGCGAGTTGTTAGCTCGCGGGAAGCTATATATAGGAAATCTCGTTGTTATTAGCCCCATTGGTTATTAAACCATCGATTTGAGAATGGTTGTCACCTCATCCATCAATCCCATGCCCCATAAAAACATCGCGATCAGAATGACACCCGCTAGGATATACAACGCGATTTTGGTGCCGTGTCCGGTAATGGGCATCAGTTTGTCGATTGCTTCTAACATATTACTCTCCTTTTCAAAGTAGTGGATAAATGGTAAGTGATAGTTAAAATGATAACTATTCAACCACTAAGGACACGAAGAACACTAAGGCTTTTATCGCCTCGAATGATAGCTTTTGATCGCGTATGAGCATTATTGAGCAGAAGATACTTAGTGCCCTTGGCGCTCTTAGTGGTTAAACTATCGCGTTACTTTTCCCTATTACTTACTTCTTTACCACTACTCCTTTTCAATAGTCGTTGCTATTATACCATAAACACTTGCCCCTGTCTGTAGAATTTTTAAGACGATTTTGTGAAATGTTTTGTACAAAATGCGGTCAAAGGTTACGCGAAACGGCGCAATTCTGTACTCATTGCGGTAAACCAACCTCGCGGTGGTACTATCAAGAGCATCAATTAGCTGAATGGCTGACGGAAGTTACTGCTCGACAGCGCATAAAAAAACACTCCGCGATAATAGAAAGGTTGGAGTTTCGCTTATATGACCCCGTCTCTACCTCTGGTCATTTGCGACGCACGGTAAAACGATACGTTTTGGGCTTAACTCGCGATGATGTATTACTTGATGTGCGGCGCACGAAGGGTTACCTTCGCGCCCCTGAGTTCCAAAAAATAGAGATAAACTACTACGATTATAAGCCGCTGTATCGTCAGCGCTTTCCGCACAATGTTACCCCTCGCGATTTTCTTCGCTCCGCGGTGCAAGATGACATTGTGGCGACAATCGCTGATTTACTAGAGCAGTATCATACCGTGCGTGTGCTTTTGCATAATGATTACGAACTGACCGCGCTGCGCTCCGCGTTGAATCGGTATGTTTATACCATAACAGGGTAAATTATGAGTAGTGGTTAAATGGTAAGTGATAGTTAAAATGATTACAATTAAACCACCAAGAACACTAAGCCAATTTTGGGCTTCGAATGAGCGCATTTGACCGCGTATAAGTGCTATTAACCCTTGCTGCCTAACTGTTATGTTCGGTCTATGATAAGCGTACTTTAATTTCGCTCTAAGCCCCCCGTCGCGGGGGCGACTGCGACCAAAGCCGCGTCCTATTCCATAACGCCCCCGGGGACGGGGGCTGATAGCATACGGCGCGGCGCGATAAGGCGATCATCGCCTAACGCCCCCGGGGACGGGGGCTGAGAGCTATGTAGAGAGTATTTTTACCGCCGAGCACGCGGAGAGCGCAGAGTTGGGGCTACAGTTTTTATCTACTGAAACCTTATAACCTTAAATGAAGGGATATGAACGCATATGTTGGAGGCAAAATTATTCCTTTAAGAAATCTCCGCGTCCGTCGTTTATCCCCGCACGGGGACGCGCTCTGCGGTAAATTGTAGTGCGGTTTTGCGTAAGTCCTATCAAAAAAGCAAAGAATTCGTGAAATTAGTGGCGAAAAACAATATGCCTGACACGTTAATTACTGTATTACTAATCGAAGATAACGCTGGAGATACGCGGTTGATACAGAAGATGCTCGACGACGCGCCGCGAGCTTCGTTTCAACTGCGCGTTGCCAATCGGCTGGCGACTGGTTTGGAGTGCGTCGGCGCGGGAGAGGTCGATCTAGTGCTGCTCGACCTCTCGTTGCCGGATAGTTGGGGCATGACTACTTTCATCGAGGCGCGTAAGCAGGTGCCGCAAATGCCGATCATTGTGCTGACCAACCTGGACGACGAGGAGTTGGCGGTCGAAGCGGTGCAAAAGGGCGCGCAGGATTATCTGGTTAAAGGACAGGTTGATAGTAATCTATTGAGCCGCGCCATCCGTTACGCCATTGAGAGAAACCGAACGGAAGAAACCCTGCGGCAGCGTAATCGCGAGTTGGCGTTGTTAAACCGCGTCGGGCAAACGCTCAGCTCCGTTCTCGAATTGGATCAAGTGCTCGTTATCGCCTTAGAGGAGGTGCGAAACCTGCTGGACGCGATCGGCGCCACTATCTGGTTGACCGACGCGGAGACGGGCGAACTAGTCTGTCGGCAAAGCTCTGGCTTGGGCAGTGATGTAGTGCGCGGTTGGCGATTGGCGGCAGGTGAGGGAATAGCTGGACATACGATCTCTTGTAGGGAGAGCATCATCGTCGCAGACGCGGGCAAAGATGAACGGCATTTTCGCGGCATAGATCAGGAGATCGGCTTGGAACTCTACTCCATCTTGAGTGTTCCGCTGCGCGCTGCCCAGAAGGTGATCGGCGTGTTACAAGTGGTGGACACAGAGCCTAATCGTTTTGACGAGATCGATAAATCGCTGCTGGAATTCCTGGCTGCCCCCGCGGCTATCGCCATTGAGAACGCGCGTCTGTTCGCCGCGGTCAAGGAACAGCGAGAACAACTTCAAGTTCTCGCCAAACGTCTCTCGGAGACGGAGGAGGCGGAGCGCAAGCGGCTGGCGCGCGAGCTGCATGACCGCGTGGGGCAAAATCTGACCGCGCTCAGCCTTAACCTGAACATGCTGCGAGCGCGATTGCCGAAAAAAGCCGCCGAGATGGTGAGTTCGCGGCTGGACGATTCTCTGGCGTTGGTAGATCAAACTACGGAATGTATTCGCGATGTGATGATTGACCTGCGCCCTTCGGTGCTGGATGATTACGGCTTAGTAGCCGCCTTGAACTGGTATGGTAATCGTGTCGCCTCACGAACGGGTATTAAGGTCGCGGTGAATGCTGCGGAGGGAACCTTCAAGCTACCGATGGTTATCGAAAACGCGCTGTTTCGCGTTACGCAAGAGGCGTTGACTAATGTAGCTAAACATGCCCAAGCCACTCAGGTAGTTATGACTTTGGAGGTTAGCGATTCCACAGTGAAGTTAGTGATCGCCGATGATGGCACCGGGTTTGACCTTGATGCTGTATATCAGGACGAATCGCGACAGCGCTTGGGATTATCTAACATGTCCGAAAGGGTCGAGACGATAGGGGGAAAATGCCGCGTCATGTCTCGCCTCAATGTAGGTACACAAGTCATTTTGGAGGTGCCGTTGTGAGTATAACTGTGTTACTGGCAGATGATCATATAGTATTGCGCGATGGCTTGCGGTTCGTTTTGGAAGCGCAGGCGGACATAGACGTAGTTGGGGATGTGGGAACCGGGCGCGACGCGGTTGAACAGACAATTGAACTATCGCCACAGGTGGTGATTATGGATATCGCGATGCCGGAGATGAACGGTATCGAGGCGACGCGGCAGATTCAGGGGCTTAAACCTTCTGTGCAGGTGATCATTCTCTCCATGCACGATGAGACGGAACATATATTTCGCGCCTTACGCTCCGGCGCGCGCGGTTACCTGCTTAAACAATCCGCCGGTGCCGAGGTGGTGGATGCTGTACGCACTGTGTGTACTGGCTGCCGCTATTTGAGCCGTAAGATTTCGGATAAGGTAGTCGATGATTACATTCACCAGCGCGAGGCAACCGAAGCACAAAGCCCACTGGCGCGGTTAAGTCCTCGTGAACAGGAAGTTCTACAGCTTATCGTCAATGCCAAGTCTAACGCGGAGATCGCCGAACAACTCTCTCTCTCTGTCGATACGGTCAAGACCTACCGCAGTCGCTTGATGCGCAAGTTGGAGATCAATGATCTACCCAGTTTAGTCAAGTTCGCTATTTTGCATGGGTTGACGCCGCTGGAATGAAATCACGAGCGTAAATCGCGTGCTCAAGGTGGGACGCACTTCGGAAGTGCGTCCCACCTTTTTTAATTGAACGCGAATAACGCAGATTGGCTTGATTATCGCGGATTTTTTGGAATGTTAAGAACTTATCCAGAAAACCTCGCGCACTCCCCGCACCCTAGATTCTCTCATTTTTGTCAAGTCACCGTGGCGCTATCCACGGTCGGGGGGGTAGCCCGCGCGGGGTCGAACGGTTGTTCTTGGCGAAAAATCAGCAAAGACCAGACCAAAATCTTCCGCGCGGCGGCAACTAAGGCTAGTTTCTTAGCCTTACCGCGCTCGACCAAACGGCGGTAGAAGACCCGCAAGGGATTATCGCCGCGCCCGCCGCCCAGCGCGCCCATGTACAGCAAGCGCCGCATAGTGGGATTACCCATCTTAGAAATGGTGGCGCGGCGGTGATCACGTCAACCAGACTGGGGCATACTGCTTCCGGTAACTCTTTCCAGGTGGCCCCACTGCTTTGCCGATTACGTTCCTGGCGCAGAAGTTGTTCTAAATCTTGCTGCCGGTGCAGGAGACTATCTAGCTCTTGGATCTCCGGAGGCAAGGGCTGCTGGCGGGCGCCATACGCGGCCAGGCTGCGGGCATCCAGCGGATCGGTTTTGGCCCGCTGCCCCCAGCCCTTACTCCAGTCGCGCCCCCGTTTGGGATTGGGCAAACTCACAGCCCATTCGTGGTGGTAAGCCAACTGGACCAGCAGCCATTCATAACCGCTGGTGGGTTCCATGATGAGATGCAGCCCGGCTCCGGGGGTTTGGTTCTGCTAGTGTTGCAGGACCGGGGCAAACTCGGTGATCCCGGTGGCGGTATTCGGCCAGCCGCCCAGCGCGCGGGCTTCCTGGGTTTGCGGTTCTCATATAGCGGCGTCGAAAGTGTCTTTGGCAACATCAATCCCGATATACAATTTGGTACTCATGGTGTTCTCCTATTGGTTTAGGGGTTAATATGCTGCATACTGATCAGTACATGACCAGAGGGGTAGCCACTACCTGGTATCCAGGCTCGGGGCCCATCATTCTCTCCGTTATCTCTGATCGCGCGGGCCAGTCTAGCCGCAGGCTTACCGCCTCTGGACTGATGGATACGGTCTCACTAACTGGCCAGGACAGTATTATACTTCCATCCCGAGGCGGTGTCCAGCACAGGTGACCTATCTAGGGTCCGAGTTGTATAGCTCGTGGGCTTCTCCGGCCTACCCGCGCTGGACTTCATGATACCAGGGCTTTCTCAAAGTATAAACGCGCGATGAAAACCTCCCGCAGGTTTAAGGGTTGTCCGAACCTGCGGGAGGTTCGGTGTTGAGAAGGCCCTACGTTTGACACTTTCCCCAAAGCCAAGTATACTAAGCCACAGCATAAATAATCATGAGGAGGAGTAGACGTATTTCATGAAAGGTTTAATACTAAGTGGCGGGCGCGGTACGCGTCTGTACCCCATTACATATACTAGCGCGAAACAATTAGTGCCGGTAGCGAACAAACCGGTGCTATTTCGCGTTATCGAGGCAATAGTCGAGGCGGGCATCACGGAGATTGGCATCGTCATCGGCGACACCGGACAGGAGATTCGCGACGCGGCGGGAGACGGCAGTCGTTGGAACATCGACATAACTTACATTGAGCAAGAAGCACCGCTAGGATTAGCACACGCGGTCAAAATCTCGCAAGATTTTCTGGGAGATGAGCGGTTCGTGATGTTTTTGGGCGATAATGTGATTCAAGGAGGTATTTCGTCCTTAATACGGCATTTCGAGACGCGGCATTGTAATAGCCAGATCGTCTTGAAGCGGGTGGATAATCCGCAGCAGTATGGCGTGGCAGAGTTACGAGATGGAAAAATTGTGCGGCTGGTGGAAAAACCGCGCCAGCCCAGAAGCGACCTCGCGCTCGTTGGCATCTACATGTTCGACCATAGTATCTTCGAGGCAGTAGATAATATCACCCCGTCATGGCGCGGTGAGTTAGAAATCACCGACGCGATACAATATTTGGCGGAACACGGGTATGAAGTGCATCCCTACGTTCACGAGGGCTGGTGGATTGATACTGGCGCGCCCGGCGATATGCTGGAGGCAAACGATTTAGTGTTAGGGGAAATAGAGTACAAAGTAGAGGGCTACGTAGACCGTGACTCAGAGGTAGATAGTAAAGTGGCGATCGGGCGCGGCGCGGAGATTATCAACAGCCGCATTCGTGGTCCTGTGATTATTGGTGAAGATACGCGAATTATCAATTCCTACGTTGGACCGTTTACCTCTATTTACCATCATGTGCGTGTCGAGGATAGCGAGATCGAACATTCCATCGTGCTAGAGAATAGCCAAATCGTCGATATTCCGCACCGCATCTCCGACAGCCTCATCGGTCGCAATGTCGAGCTTAAACGTTCGCCGATTAAGCCCAAATCTTACAAAATGACTCTGGGGGATAACAGCCGCGTGGGGTTGCTGTAATAACGCGGTGGCTAAGCCTTGCTCAAAGTCGCGTAGTTGGAATAATATGTCACCCTGAGCGCAGCGAAGGGGCTCGTTTTCCCGTTAATTTAATTCACCCTAATCCACAAATAGCAATTATCGCGTAACTGAGATGCTGCGCTACGCTCAGCATGACACTTTGAGAAGTCGCTATCGCGGTTTACTGTTCACGCTAGGGCTTTCTCAAAGTACCACCCGCGCTGCCAAAACCTCCCGCAGGTTTGATTTTCCTGCCGAAATATAGCGCGCTACAACCATAACCATGCTGAGCATGGCTACTTCGGGTGCACCTGCGGGAGGTTGTCCGACTTTGAGAAAGCCCTACTGTTCACGCAAAGTGAATGGTCCCAATTTAACCTGATTATCTAAGCGCGTACCTTGTTCATCTACGGTCTCGGCGCGATCGCGCGGTGGTTCTAACGCATACATACCGGTGAGTATCCAGTATTCACCGCGGGGCGCAGTGGATGGTATATCGAGTGGGTAATGGTGAATGATGACATCACCATTTTGCCACGCGTAGCTGGGGAAACCCATACCGTCCTGCTGTGCCCATTTTTTGCCCGTACTATTTACCAAATGATTGAAAACGCTGTAATTACGGGCGCGCTGCGCGGGGGTAGTTGTCTCAATAACCCAATAAGTAGTCAGAATAAATCCGGTTTCGGAGTTTAGATTGTTCGGCGCGGTGTAGCCCGCTAATTTTGCGCCATTGCTGAATCGGGCGTTCAACATGTGCTGTGGTGTGTTGGCTGAGTAAGCGGGCAAGATATACAACCAAGTTTTTAGCTTGTCGGTGATAAAATCAGTATGGGCGACCTGCGCGCCCCGCATGCTCAATTCATCATGAAGCCAAGCGTCATCGCGAGTGACAAGGTAGAGTGCGGGGTTCTCGGTGGAGACGATTGTGAACTGTGCGTTGGGCAACTGCGGATTCAGAAAGCGCGGCGCGAGCTTCGGTCGTAAGAGATAATTCAGAATCGAGGGCAAATTCTCATAGCGCGGCATCGTGCCGGTAGTGCCTATGAAAATTTGCGATAATTCTTCCTGCGCGGCAATCTCTTTGGTTTCAGTGATTAACTCTTGCCACTGCCGTAGCGGAACACCGAATCCGCCGGTAGTGTCGCTCGTCGCTAAGAGTTGCCTGAG
>CAZSIG010000140.1:0-8365 GCA_964606195.1 uncultured Anaerolineales bacterium | reverse complement strand
GATGACCCCGCCCTGCCCCTGGTAGAGGTCGGGCGCGGTCCAGACGTAGCGGGAGCCGAGTATCTCCGTGAGCGCCGCGCCGCTGCTGGTGTAGCTGGCGTCGATGATGTTGGCCGAGAGCGTATCGGTGATGATTACATTGGTGGCGGTGATCTCGTCAGTGTTACTGAAGGTGATGGTATAGGTAATCGCTTCGCCCGGCGCGGGGGTGGTCGGAGAGACTGTTTTGGTGAAGGTGAAGTCGAGTTGCGCGCCGGGTATTCCTGAGAGGATCGTGCCATTGGCACCTACCGCTACGAACTGACTATCGTCACATGCAACCCCGAGAAGATGCTCCGTTACGCCTGATGTTTCCTGTGTCCAATCCGCGCCATCAGGTGAGGCTATGATTGTGCCGCGAGTGCCTACAGCCACGTACCGACCGTTGCCGCACGTCACACCCCTTAACGAGCCCCTGTCATAGTCATAGCCGGCTGACCAGTTGGTTCCGTCAGATGAAGTGGCAACTGAGCCATACTCTCCTACTCCTATAAACTGCTCACCACAATATATTACATCATAATATTCTCCACCAGTTTCCGCGTCTTGCTCTGTCCAGGTTGCCCCATCGGGGGAGGTGAACATAGTTCTCTCCAGGGGAAGTACGAATAAGCCAGCGCCATATGCAGCACCGGTACCATAAGCAATACCAACGAAGATGGGGTCTGTGTGCTGAGTCCAGGTAACCCCATCGGGTGAGGTTAGCGCGAAGAGAGGACTTCCCACCACATATTGGCCATTACCGTACGCAACACCAATCAAATCGGCATACGCGGGGTTACTAACTCCCGAATCTTGCGCCGTCCAGGTGACACCGTCAGGCGAGGTCAAGATTGTACCTTGCTCCCCAACTACTACGAACTGCCCGCCGCCATAGGTGATCTCTTTAAGCAATGCTGTCGTCCCCGAATCTCGCGCTGTCCAGGTGTCGCCGTCAGGGGAGGTCAGGATAATGCCGTTACGCCCAACTGCTACGAACTGCGCGGCGGCATAGATGACCACGCTAAGCGATGCTGTCGTCCCCGAATCTCGCGCTGTCCAGTTTAGCGGGGACAGCGCGCCCCCGCCGGCAGTGGAATGCCCATCGTGTGTCTGTACTTCCGGGGTCCCTTCGTTAAAAGTAAATTCCTCAAAAGTGAGGGCACTTTCCGCGCCGGCTGTACCGGTGACATCAAAGTTTAGCGTGAACAAAGTTCCCGTCCCCACTAACGGATCGGTGGAAAATCCGTTTATGACGACTGAACCGGGTTGATTACAGTTTATATTGGTTATCCAACCGTCAAACATGTCTCCGAATGTTACATTCTCCTGCTGTAACTCCAGTACAGTTGAGTCAAAAGTCAACTCAAACTGGAAAGAGAATACCTCATCGTCTGCGGTTACCTCTCCCAGCAGCGTAACCGGCACCGGCGCCTGACTACCCGGATCGCCGTAGACCTCGGCGGGTACCTCAACTTCAAAATCAGCAGCCGCAGCGGGAGGCACGGTCAGTGTCAACATGACCAGCACCACCGCGAGGCGGCTCCAGAACAACCAACTTCTCTTTTGCGTAAACATATGTTTCTCCTTCGCGGGGTCTCTGCCCCGCAGTTATAACATAAATTGATAGTGGTTATCCCGTCATTCCGCTACGGAGTGATAACCATGCTCCGCGGGGCGGAGGGCGCGCGTTCCCCCTCCCCGAAACCCGTTTTCTCCCAGAAAACGGGTTGCGCTAGTTCTCGCGCCGCGCGGCATGCGCCGCGTTCGTCAGGTCATACCTATCACCTCCTTTCTTGTTGGGCTTAGACCCGAAGGGTTTATAAAACCCTTCGGGTCTGGTCATGTCTTTCTTGAAGAAAACGGGGTTTTGTATCCCGCGTGATAATCATAATATACCACAATTACGCGGCTTTGTACACTAGACTAAAGTATAAGAAAAGTATAGGCCCCCGCCGCGAGGCCTATACTTTTTTTAGGGCGTATGTAGAAAAGGGGACATAAATGCTTCGCACCGGCTAGGTGCCAGGGCTGTTCAGTTCGCGCGTAGTTAGCTAAAATCTATATCAGACAGGACTTACACAACTTCGGGTTATTTTTACCGCCGAGGGCGCGGAGAGCGCAGAGCTTTCTGGTTAGTTCTTTAGCGCGCCGCGAATATGCTTTTTAATGAACGTTTATGACCGCTTATGAAAGTAAAAAGTTTTTTCTCTTCCTCTTCTCCGCGTCCTCGGCGTCCTCGGCGGTGAAATTATTATGAACTTGCGTAAGTCCTAAAGATATATCGTTCAGCTTCATCAGCAAAGATGATTTCTGTCAAGAGTTTCACTTTGCTTCCTTTTGCGTTCGTCAGTCTTACTTTGTCTCCCCGCGGATTGACCAGGTCAACTATCAACCCCCCAATGTGGACGTCACTCAGCCACAGGCGTACACTCAAATCCACGACGACGTCATCGGGTGTTAGCGTCAAGGTTGACGTAATCGGCTCTATTTTGAGAGTCAAGGACGGAGATATTGTCGCGGTGTGGGGGTACCTATTAGAGTTGTTCCCTAATAAGCAGGATAAGAAAGGGGACGCGGATTTTCGCGGATTCACGCGGATAAACAACTTGAATCCGCGAAAATCCGCGTGAATCCGCGTCCCATATAATTACTTACCCGCCCAAAATTTATTTGGGAACAAGTCTATTGACGATCATCGGGGTAGTGATGGTTTCAGCGTCAGCCATGACCTCTGCCATCGCATAAAAGTTAGCCTGGTAGGGCAGAAGCGATACTGCCAACCGTGGGACTGTAGTTTGGCTTGCTCGAATATCGCGAGTGTTCAGATAGAGCTTGTTTGGCAGGTCTTTATTACCCACCGCGAGGTCTAGATCGCCATCTATATCTCCCCAGGCGGCGTCCATAGCATCGTAATCGTGGGTAACGGGCGTTCCCTCCGTGGGCAAAACGCCATTGCTATTCTCATATACCACGCTGCCGTTCTCATTGCCTGCCAGCAGATCGAGATCGCCATCGCCATCCATATCGCCCCAGGCTACGCTGTGCGTCGTCATCTCCCCCTCTTCCGCGCTCCAACTAGCTCCAGGTGGCAGTTTCCCCCCCACGTTGAGGTCGAGGTCTCCATCCCTATCCACATCCCCCCACGCGATGTTCTCCGTCACCTCGCCGTCGGTGCTAGTCCAACTGGCAGTGAGCTCTAGCATCTCATTCTGGTTCTCGTACACGCGGTTTTCTTCATCGTTGCCCACCGCGAGATCCAGGTCACCTAGTGGCAAAAAATCAGCAGTATGATAAACCGCGCGAACTTCCAAAAATAAAAGGGGCAAACACACAACAGGTTCGCCCCTACCACAAAAAATGACCTAATCCGGTTACTTTGCTATTTCAGTCTCCACCAACTCCTGCAACCGCTCTAGCCAATCGTAGAACCGCGCTTCGTGGTGGTGCCCAAACCACGCGCTCACTATCTGCACGTGCACCTTATCGGGCAGCGCGGTCAGCCGCCCCCAGAGGCGATACGGCGGCGTCCAGTGCCCGACCGCGATGCCCACGCCACCGATGCAAATCAACAGTAGTCCCAACAGCACAACCGGCAGCGCGGGGGCGTATACCGCCTGCAGCACCGCGTAGTGCCCCACCTCGAAGGCGTACCGCGCCGCGCCGACCTCCACCGATTCGTGGTCGTGTATCTCCCCCTCGAACGCCACTTCCTCCCCACGATAGATACGCGCGAAGAAAATCGCGCCGCCGGCTTCGGACGGGCGGTCTATCAGTCGCACATGCACGCGCGTGTCCTGCGCGGGGACCAGAAAGTATAACTCCTCTTGTTCACGAAATATCAGATTGACCATCCTTCGCGGGCGCGTGTCCGCCGTCGAGGCGCGCAATAACAACCGCTGCCCCGCCGCGTCGATGACCGTCGCCTGTATCGCCGCGCCGCACTCTTGATGCAAAAACGAGATGCCGCGATGGACGTAGGGCGCGCTAGGCTGTGCCTGCCCCGCGCCGCGTTCTTCTCCGTCTGCCAACAATGTAAGTTGGCTAGAGCATACCGCGTCAGGTGCCGCAGGCGCGCTCACTGCGTCGAGGCGGATCATCAAATCGGTGTCATGCCCGACCGCGACGCTGTCGCCCTGCCCGACGACCAGTTCCGGCTCGCGCCAGCCGAAGTGCATACTGAGAAATATTCCCACTAATGCCGCCACCGCGCCGCAGTGCAGCAACAAAATCGCGCGCCGCGCCATGACCGCGCGCTCGGTGGCGAAGAAGGTGTGCTCCTCGTCTTGCGTGGTAATCACATTCGCGCCGCGCCCGTGCAGCGTTTTTGGCAACATCTCCAGCACCGCGGTGAGCGAGTTGTCGGAAGTGAACTGCCCCCATAATCCGCTCCACGCGGGCGGCTCGGAGATGACGCGCGCGGCTAGGTGAATCGCGCGCTCGCGTCGCCACGCCGATAGCATTTCGGCAACGCGCACGACCAGCCCCAGCGCAAATACGCCCCATAGGGCGCGATACCAGATGGTGCGGTAGAGGGAAAACGCGCCGACGCGTTTTAATATCGCTGCCTGACTGCGATAGAGCGGCGCGAGCCGGGTTAGCCAGCGATTGTACGCGACCGGATTCGCTTGCAGTTCCGACGGCGCTTGGGGGAATAGTGAGCCTAGCGCGGTTACGATGATGAGGAGGGCGAGCCAGTACGCCGCGAATTTGGGCGAACCTAGCGTTCGCCATAATGTATCGAGAATATCTACTTGGGGTCTTTCCGATGAGTATTTTTCTATTGACATGGTGAAAAAATGGGCAAATAAGCAAATTCGCAAAACGATGATTTAACCACTAAGGGCACTAAGAGCACTAAGGTTTTTCTTTATAAGTGCTTATACGCGGTCACATACGTTCATTCATAGCACAAATCTGCCTTAGTGTTCTTTGTGCTCTTGGTGGTTAGTTTGTTATCCTTGACTATTTGAACGTCGCGGGGTCGATGTTTTCTACGTAGCTGTAAACCTGTATTCCCCATTTCTTGGCTAGTTCTCGCGCGGTATCATCTACCATTGGAGAGATGGCTATCTTTTTATCCACGCGGCGGTTGTGACGTTTTTCGTAAAATTTGACCTTGCGCTCGAAGACAGTTATATCGGATCTGTTCATAGATGATTTTATCTCGCACAAAATCAACGTGCCATCGCGAATGACGACATCCAGTTCTATCTCGCAGGGATGGTCAAACACCTCACCCTCTTCGTCATACTCTACCAAATTGAGCACTTCTACCCCCGCGAAATCTTCGAGAATGCCCTTTAGCGCGCTGCGAAACGATTCCTCTGTTTGCAATCCCCACCGCGCCCCCAGCGCGCCGATGCTGCTATCGTGTTTATGCGCCAGCGCGTGGACTTCTTCAAGTAGCTGGTTGATGACCGCTTGGTTCTCATCCCACTTGCGGTTTTGCTCATCCCACTTGCGCGCTTGTTCCTCTCGATCGCGCCGCAATTCCTCCAGCACGCGGTCGAAGCGGCTCTCGGTCTGCCCTCTATCCGCGTAATCGCTCTTGAAAAGTTGACGCACGAATTGTTGTAGTTCCTCGTTTTCGCGCAGCACCACCGGAATCTCGCGCCTGATTAACTCTCTTACTTGTACTGTTTCCATATCCAAATTACACCTCCTCACTTTTCTCATACAAGTCTGCTATTTGCAGATTTGCCAAACACCAGCACCGCGTTATGCCCCCCGAAGCCGAAGGAGTTGGATAGCGCGGTCGTTACATTCGCCTGCCGCGCCGCGTTCGGTACGTAATCTAAATCACAATCGGGATCGGGATATTCGTAGTTAGCGGTCGGATGAATTCGCCCTGTTTGTAACGTTTTTACACAAGCGACCGCCTCGACCGCGCCCGCCGCGCCCAGTAGATGCCCCACCATCGATTTCGTGGAACTTATCGGCACGCGATAGGCATGTTCACCGAAGACTCGCTTAATCGCGGCGGTCTCGCTCTTGTCGTTCAACGGCGTCGAGGTGCCGTGCGCGTTGATGTAATCAATCTGTGTCGGCTCCAAGCCAGCTTTTTCCAGTGCGCGGTGCATCACCTCCACCGCGCCCGCACCATCGGGCGAAGGCGCGGTGACGTGATGCGCGTCGTCGTTCAGGGCATAGCCCACGATTTCCGCCAACGGCGTCGCGCCGCGTTTTTCGGCGTATTCCAGATTTTCCAATATAATTATTGCCGCGCCTTCACCGACGACGAAACCGTCGCGTTCGGCGTCGAAGGGGCGCATGGCGCGTTTCGGTTCATCATTACGTTGTGAAAGCGCACCCAAGCGGTCGAAAGTGGCAAAGCCAATCGGCACGAGCGCGGCTTCACTGCCACCCGCCAGCATCACTTGCGCGTCGCCGCGCCGAATCATCTCATACGCCTCGCCGATGGCGTGGCTGCCGGTCGCGCAGGCGGACACGGGGCAGAAGTTCGGTCCCCGCGCCCCTAACGTGATCGCGACCTGCCCCGCCGCCATGTTGGAAATCATCATCACGCCGGTAAAGGGGCTGATGCGGCGCGGTCCCTTGTGTATAAAAACCTGATAAGCCTTGTCTAGCGATTCCAGCCCGCCCAGCGCGGAGCCGATAATCACCCCCACATCAGCGGCGTTGTGTGCGTCAACGGTCAATTGCGCTTGTTCCACCGCCTGCAACGACGCGGCGAGCGCGAATTGAATAAACCTATCCATACGCCGCGCCTCTTTTTTAGGGATGTACGCGGTCGGGTCGAAATCTTTCACTTCCGCCGCGATTTGGCTGGTGAACGGGCGGGCATCGAATCGCGTTATTGCCCCGATGCCCGATTCGCCCGCCAGCAGATTGCACCACAGCGTCTCCACGTCCAAGCCGAGCGCGGTAATCGCCCCCATACCGGTGACGACGACGCGCCTACTCGTATTTGCGGAGAATGACCGCGACATTGTGCCCTCCCAAGCCCATCGAGGTGTTCATGGCGACGCGCACTTCCATTTGCCGCGCCGCGTTCGGCACGTAATCCAAATCACATTCGGGATCGGGGTTATGCAGATTGATCGTGGGATGCACCATTCCGGACTCAATCGCCTTGACACAGGCAAGCGTCTCGATGGCGCCCGCGCCCCCCATCATGTGCCCGACGAGGGCTTTGGTGGAGCTAATCGCCAATTTGTAGGCATGGTCGCCAAAAACATCCTTGAATGCTTTCGTCTCAACCGTGTCATTCACTCTCGTCGCGCTGCCATGTGGGTTGAGATAATCAATGTCGGTCTTGTTGACACCCAACTCCTCAGCTTTGCGCAGCGCCATTCGCATAGCGCGCTTCAAGCCGCCGCCATCTTCGGCAGGCGCTGCCATGTGAAACGCGTCGCCCGCCGCGCCGAAGCCGACGACTTCGGCATAAATACGCGCCCCACGTGCCTGCGCGTGTTCCAACTCTTCTAAGACCAGAATCGCCGCGCCCTCGCCCAGCGCAAAACCGTCGCGGTCGGCGTCATAAGGTCTCACGCCCCCCTTGGAATCATCGTTGCGCGTCGTCATCACTTTCATAATATTGAACCCCGCGAACGCGACCTCGATGATCGGTTCGTCCGCGCCGCCAGCGATGATCGCGTCGGCGTCGCCGCGCTTAATCGCCTCGTAAGCCTCGCCGATGGAACACGCGCCGGTGGAACACGCGGTCACGACCGCGATGTTGAAGCCCTGCGCGCCCAAGTCAATCGCGACCTGTCCCGATGGCGCATCTACGGTGAGCATCGGAATGGCGAAGGGGTTGACGCGGCGCGGTCCCTTCGCTTTCAAGTCCTCGTGCCCATCTATGACTAATGTGGTGCTGCCGATTGCCGCGCCGATGACGACGCCGACGCGCGCCGCGTTATCCTCAGTGATCTCCAACTGGGCGTCGGCGACCGCCTCGCGCGCCGCGACGACCGCGAATTGGACGAAGCGGGAGAGCCGCCGCGCGTTGCGGCGCCCGAAGTGATCATTGGGATCGAAATCCTTGATCTCGCCCCCGAAATGGGTGCCATAGGGTGAGGGGTCAAAGAGCGTCACGCGCGCCATGCCCGATTTGCCCGCGACCATGTTCTCCCACGTTGTCGATAAATCGTTTCCGATGGGCGTCACCGCGCCCATGCCTGTGATTACTACTCTTCTGTTCAATTTTTGCCTCCTTAGTGTTTTGTATTACGTAAGTTTGGTATTGACGGAAATATGTTAGTATGCTAAAATAGCCTAGTAAAGATTATCAGTGATAGGACTTACACAAGTTCATAATAATTTCACCGCCGGGGGCGCGGAGAGCGCAGAGTTTTCCGGATAGTTTTTTAGCGCGCCGCGC
>CAZSIG010000139.1:0-8376 GCA_964606195.1 uncultured Anaerolineales bacterium | reverse complement strand
AAGGCGTGATGCGTGAAAACCACGCGGAAAATCTTACACATCACGTCTTCACGTTCCACTTACCAGATTATGAGTCCACGCAGTAGAAGAAACTATGATCCTATGCGGCGCGAGATCTTGCGTTTGGGCGCGAGGCTCGCGCTATTTGTCATGGTGGTCACCACCCTATCAGTTCTATACTTTTTGCTCACGCCGCGCCCGGCGGCGAAAGTAGCGCAAGCACCTCCCACTGATACTCCGGTGGTCTTGCAATTCCTCGCCACGTCGACGCTTGACGCGGGAATTACATTGCGCATGGCTACACCGCTCCCCTCACCGACGCCGACCGCGCTGCCGACGCCGACGGTGAACCGCCGCGTCGTGGGCATCGTCGCGGGACACTGGGAATCTGACTCCGGCGCGGTCTGTGATGACGGATTACAGGAGGTGGACATAAATCTCGCCATCGCGCAGCGCGTCGTGGATAAGTTGAACCGATTGGGCTTCACCGCGGAGGTGCTGCCCGAATTTTCCCCCAAGTTGGCAGGATACCGCGCCGGGGCGTTGATCTCGATCCACGCGGACTCTTGCGCCTATGATCTCAGCGGATTCAAGGTAGCGCGAGTTTTTAATAGTGCCATTCCCCAACAAGAGGATCATCTGGTATGGTGTATCAGTGAGGAATATCACAAAGTGACCGGACTGCACTTTCACCGCAACACCGTTACCCAAGATATGTCCGAGTATCACGCCTTCAATGAGATCGCGCCGGACACGCCGGGCGCGATTATCGAGGCGGGATTCATGTCCGGGGATAGAGATTTGCTAGAGAATCACCCTGAAAAAGTCGCGGAGGGGATCGTGAACGGCATCACCTGTTTTCTCGGCAATCCCTGAGGTATGCGATCAACTATTGGCTTTCAGCAGTCAGCTTTCGACTATTGTTGAATACTGTGGCTCTACGCGGATTCGTGGGGTAGGGCAGGTTTCTTACCTGCCGTTTTTGCCGATGATAAAGAACGGCGGCTAAGAAAGCCGCCCTACACGAGTATTTTAAGCCCCGCGCCCATATTGTTTACCCCACGAATCTGAGTTGACCCAATACTGTAAGACTTACACAAACCGCGTTGTAACTCACCGCAGAGGGCGCTGAGAACGCGAAGAATATCAAATAGAGATTTTTATATCTGTCATACGCGGTTATAAACAGTCATTGCAATTCATTATTTATGAGTAGTCAAAGCCAGTATCTAAAACTCCGCGTACTCTATGGTAAAATTATACTGAAGTTGCATAAATCTTATGCTGAAAGCTGACCGCTGACAGCTAATAGAGTTGTTCCCTAATAAGCTGGGCAGAAAATAGGACGCGGATTTTCGCGGATTCACGCGGATAAATAGATTGAATCCTGAAAATCCGCGTGAATCCGCGTCCAATACAATTACTTACCCGTCCAAAATTTGATTTGGGAACAAGTCTAATAGCCAAACCAGGAGAAACTTATGTTCGAGAACAAAACTTTCCGCTATGCCATGTTCGGCTTGCTCTACTTCGCGCAGGGCGCAATCCTCAGCTATTTCACCGCGCTTAATGCCCTCTATCTACTCTCCTTCGATTTGACGATGAGTCAAATTGGCATCTTTTCCGCCATTGCGCTCATGCCCTTTATCCTCAAAATTTTTCTAGGCATGATCAGCGACAAAATCAACCTGTTAGGGCGCGGACATCGCCAGCCTTACATCGTGCTGGGCTTGGCGATTCAAGCGGGCTGCTTGTTTATAATCCCCTTTATCGACCCGCGCACTCAGCTTCCGTCATTCGCGGTTGCCGCGTTCGTGACGATGGTGGGTATGGCGCTTTACGATACCTGTACGGACGGCATCGCGCTCGACACGACGCCACCGGAAGAAGAGGGTACTGTGCAAGGCATCATGGTAGGGGGGCGCGCCCTCGGCATCGTGGTAATCTCTGTGGTGATCGGCTGGCTGGCGCAAGCCATAAGCTGGGCAGCGGCATTTTGGACGCTGGGCGTGGTCACGCTCGCGCCATTGGCGATGATTTTGCTAATCAAAGAACCACCGCGCTGTTCGGAAAACGAGTTTCAATGGGGCGCGTTTCGCGCTTTTGGCAGCCACCAAATCATCGCACTGGCGATACTCGGCGCGCTTTACTCGCTGGTGATCTACGGCGCGAACGAGCTGGTCAATCCATTCTTGCAACACGAATACGGCATCGGCAGCGCTATCGCGGGATTATGCACCTCAGTTTGGGGAGTGGGCGTGGTCTTAGGCGGCTTGACCGGCGGTCGACTGGTTGACCGCGTCGGGCACCGCCGCGCGGTCATCGGCGCGATGATTGGATCACTGGTGACGATTTTTGCGCTATCGCTCATCACCAGCCCCGCGATGGCGTGGTTGGTCATTGCGATCTTTGGACTCTCTTTCGGTTACTACGAAACGGTCTACTTCGCGGTCTCGATGGATTTCACCGACGCGCGCATCGCAGCATCGATGTTCGCGATCCTCATGGCTATCGCAAATATCGGTACCGGCGTAGGCTTCGCGGTCAGCGGCAGTCTCGTGGATACCTTAGGCTATCGGTGGACCTTTGTCATCATTGCCGCGTTGAATTTGCTCGCCCTACCACTTATACCGGTTGTTTTCCAGCACAAAGTACCAGACCGTGACAAAGTTTGTTAGTTAGGACTTATGTAAGTTCTAGCTACCTGACAGTTTGCTGTCTCGCGCCGCGCATACCGTGAGTGAACTCACGGTTGCTATGAGAAACGCGCTGAAGCGCGTTATGCCGAACATGCTTCAGCATGTTTTTCGTAGCCGCGCCGAGTTCACTCGGCGAACTCGACCGCCGAGCACGCGGAGAATGCCGAGTTTTCTGGATAGGTTTTTATCGCGCTGCGAATATAACTTTTAATGAATATTTATGACCGTATATGACAGGTAAAGAAATCTTTCACAATACTCTCCGCGTTCTTTGCGCTCTCTGCGGTGAATTGTAGTGCGATTTTGCATAAGTCTTATTAGTATTACGAACAAAGGAGTGACACAACTATGGAATTTCGCAAACTGGGTAGAACTAATCTTGCTGTCAGTGTTATTAGCTTGGGGACGGAATATCTAAATGAGCAACCGCGCGAGACGGTTGTCGCGACTGTGCGCGCGGCTATGGAGCGCGGGGTGAATTACCTCGATCTGCTTTTTGCCTTTCCCGAATACCGCGACAATCTAGCTGCCGCGCTACAAGGACATCGCGACCGCATGATCTACGCGGGACACTTGGGGTCTGTGGAGAAGGATGGGCAGTATCAAAAGACGCGCAGCGTGAAAAAGAGCGAACAGTATTTCCATGACCTGCTCGCACGGATGGGGACAGATTACGTCGATGTGCTGTTTCTGCATAATTTCGACAGCGTGAAGGATTGGGACAAAGTGACGAAGCCGCGCGGTTTATTGGATATGGCACGGCGTTTTCGGCAAGAGGGCAAAGCGCGGTTTCTTGCTATCAGCGGTCATAACGCCGAGGTGATGACGCTGGCGATAGAGACCGGCGAGATTGATGTGCTGATGTTTCCGATTAACATCGCCGCGAACGCGCTGCCCGGCAGAAAAGAGCTGTTGAATCTTTGCGTGCAGCAAGATATAGGCATCGTGGCGATGAAGCCATTCGCGGGGGGCAAGCTGTTACAGCAAAAACGGACGATTAGACTGGCGAAATATCAAACCGGCGGCGAGAGCTATAAGCAGAAAGTGACCGCGTCGATAACTCCGACTCAGTGTATAAGTTATGTGCTGGCGCAAGTGGGCATTTCCGCCGCGCTTCCCGGCGTAAAAAACACCGCTGAGTTGGCGGAATCGCTGCATTATTTGGAGGCGACCGCGAAAGAACGCGATTTCAGCGCGATCATTGCTGATTTCGATAAGTACGCGGAGGGCGAGTGCGTCTATTGCAACCACTGTTTGCCCTGCCCCGCGATGATCGACATTGGGCAGGTAAATCGCTTGGTGGATATGGCGCCGGGAGTAGCGACCAACGAACTGCGCGCCGCGTATAGCGCGCTCGCGGTCACGGCGTCAGCCTGTACGGAGTGCGGTTCATGCGTGGAGCGCTGTCCGTTCGGCGTGGACGTAATCGCGAGAATGTGCCGCGCGGTGGAGCTGTTTGAACAAGTTTGAGGGATATGATGAACGAGAAAGTAGAAATGAGCCGCGTCACGCGGTCGAAACAAGAAGCGCAAAAGATGTACGATCGTATCAGTCGTTGGTACGATTTGCTGGGTGGAAATCAAGAGGCACGCGCGAGAGCCGTCGGATTGGACAAGCTGCGCGTCGCGAAGGGCGAAACCGTTTTGGAAATCGGTTTCGGTACAGGACACAGCATAGTGAAAATGGCGCGCGCGGTCGGCGAATCGGGGAAAGTTTACGGCGTTGACCTCTCTCCGCGTATGATTGAGATTACCCAAAATAGAGTTAGCGAAAATGAATTATCAAAGAGAGTGGAATTGCGGCAAGGCGACGCGGCGCGGCTTCCTTTCGAGGCAGAGACCTTCGACGCGGTTTTTATGAGCTTCACGCTCGAACTGTTTGATACGCCAGAGATTCCGATTGTATTGGGCGCGTGCCGTAGAGTTCTACGGCGCGGTGGACGCATCTGCGTGATTTCGCTCTCTAAGGCGGGTGAGGATAATTGGATGCGAAAACTTTATGAATGGGGACACGAAAGGCTTCCCCGATTCCTCGATTGTCGCCCGATATTTGTGCGAGAGGCATTGGAAGAAACCGAATTTGAAATCGCGAGTGTCACGGAGATGTTTTTGTGGGGTTTGCTGGTTGAGATTGTCCTTGCTAAATGATATAGGACTTACGCAAATTCACTATAATTTCACCGCAGAGAACGCGGAGGACGCGGAGTTTTCTCAAAGGAATAATTTTGCTTCCAGCATACGCGGTCATAGGCAATCATTGAAAGTCATATTTTTTAGACGGCAAAAGTTATATCAAAAACTCTGCGCTCTCGGCGTGCTCGGCGGTAAAAAATACTCCGAAGTTGCGTAAGTCCTAGAGAGATGATGGCAACCGCGTAGGTAGTGTAGCGTTAATTTTGCCCACTGCGACACAGAAGGTACGAAGATTAGTAGCATAGAAAGGTGTGATGCACTTCGGATTTCGCGGATTTTGGGGCAGTTGAATTTGATAACCGCGCGGGCATGTTTATTGATAATTGTTGACTACGGTTGACCGCGTATAGACTTCCGAAGTTTTCCGAAACTTCGGAAGTCTGGGAAAATCCAACTCAACTGAACCAGTGCCCGGATTTTTTTGGGTTAATGGCACAAATATATTTTTAGGGCGAAGCAATCAAAATAAAAATCAGCGTAAATCAGTTAAATCAGGAAAATCCGCGTTCTATTCTTCAAACAAACGATAAATTGGTGAAAATTCGTGAAATTAATGGCAAAAGGAGACCAAATGACCGAAATCGAACGAGACGGCGCGGCTTTGGCGGCGCAAATCGAGAGCCTGAAACAGACGTTGGAGAGCCTGGAGCAGAGCGCGGCACTGGGCGTGGATGTGAGCGCGGCGATTGCCGGCATTCAAGCGAAATTGGTGGAACTGCGCGACGTGCAGGGGGATGTGACGATTGGCACCAAAAATGTCGGCACAGACCAACGCGGGCAGACCATTCATGGGACACAGATTAACGCGGCGCGCGATGTCATACTCGCCGCCTTGCCCGACAACTCCGCCGCCGCGCTGGAGAAATACCGCCGCGATATGGCGCGCGAATGTGGGCACCTCTCCCTGCGCGGCGTGGACAGGGACGAGGCGGACGCCGCGGCGCGGCATAACCCGCTCGGCTTGGCGAACGTCTACATCGAATTGCACACCGCGACGCAGATTCCCTTGAGCGCGGAGGAGCGCGGGCGCGAGGAGAATCGTTGGCGCGACACGCGCCCGCAGACCGCGCTGGAGGCGGTGCTGGAAAACCGCGAGCTGGTGCTGCTGGGCGACCCGGGCGGCGGCAAGACGACCTTCGTGCGGCATCTGGCGCACTGCCTGGCGCGCGGGGAGACCGCGTCGCTGGCGGGCTGGCGTGAGGATATGGCGCGAGTGCCGATACTCGTCATCCTGCGCGATTTCGCCCGCCGCCTGCCGCAGCTTCGAGAGGCGCAGGCGGACAAGGAGCCGTGGGCTTACCTGCTCGATTTCATCGACGCGCGGCTGCGGGAGCGCGACCTGGCGGAGGCGATCGCGCCGCTGCATGACCTGTTGGACGCGGGGGACGCTCTGGTGCTGCTCGACGGCTTGGACGAAGTGACGACCACCGCGCAGCGCGTCTTCGTGCGCGACGCGGTGCAGGGCTTCGTCCGCCGCTATTCCGACAGCCGTTATCTGATTACCTGCCGCGTCCTCTCCTATCGCGAGCCGAATGTGGAGCGGGAGGAGCCTGATTTGCGGCTGCCCCGTTTCGCCACGCGCACCCTCGCCAAGTTCGACGATGACCAGATCGACAACTTCATCACCGCGTGGTACGCCGAGCTGGCGCGCGTCGGGCGAGTGCGCGCTGAGGATGTCGCGGGGCTACAGCGCGACCTGCGCGACGCGGTACGCCGCCGCGACCTGCGGCGTATGGCGCCGAACCCGCTGCTCCTGACCGTGATGGCGCTGGTGCACACCCACAGCCGCCTGCCGGACGAGCGCGCCCTACTCTACGCGGAGGCGGTCGATATCCTGCTGTGGCGGTGGGACCAGGTCAAGATGAGCGGTGATGAGCGGACGCCGCGCCTGCGGGAACTGCTGCGCGCGGCGGGGCGTTCGGACAAGGAACTGCTCAAGGTTTTGGCGCGGTTAGCTTACGAGGCGCACGCGCAGTTGGATGAGCCGGAGAGCGACGCGGATGGGGATAGTCTGGCGGGCATCGGGGAGCTTAAACTGGAGAAGTCGCTGGCGGCGCTGCACAAGGGAGACCGCACTTGGGCGCACGAGATGATTCAGGCGATGAAGCTGCGCGCCGGGCTGCTGCTGGAGCGGGAGCACGAACTCTTCACCTTTCCGCACCGCACCTTTCAGGAGTATCTGGCGGGGGTGCATCTGGCGGAGGAGGGGGATTTCGCGCCCGACGCGGCGAAACTGGCGGCGGAGGGCGCGCTCTGGCGCGAGGTCATTCTACTGGCGGTGGGGCATCTGGTGTATCACCTGGGCAAGCCGAGCATTCCGCTGGGGCTGGTGCCGCGCCTCTGTCCGAAAGACGCGGTGGACGACGCGGCGCACTGGCGCGCTGCCTGGCTGGCGGGCGATGTGCTGGGCGAGATTGGGATAAATCGTGTGACCGACGACGAGTGGGGCGCGGGGCTGCTGGCGCGCGTGCGGGAGCGGTTGACGCGCTTGATTACGCGGGGCAAACTGCCACCGGTGGAGCGCGCCAGGGCGGGGCAGGCGTTAGCGATCTTGGGCGACGAGCGCGACTTCGATGAGTTGGTCGAGGTGCCCGCGGGGGTGTTCTTGATAGGGAGCACTGACGCGGATGAATGGGCTGACAATGATGAGAAACCACAGCATGAAGTGGATTTGCCCGCGTTCAAAATCGGGAAATACTCGGTGACGAACGGGCAGTACGCGGCGTTCGTGGCGGCGGGGGGCTATGACAATCGCGCCTATTGGGGTGCGGCGGGTTGGGAGTGGAAAGAGAAGGAGAATTGGACCGCGCCGCGTGATTTCGGCGTACCCTTTAATTTGCCCAATCACCCGGTGGTGGGGGTATCGTGGTACGAGGCGTGTGCCTACTGCGCGTGGCTGACGGAGACGTGGCGCGGCGCGGGGGTAATCGCGCCGAACGAAGTGGTGCGGCTGCCGACGGAGGCGGAGTGGGAGAAGGCGGCGCGGGGGAGGGATGGGCGAGTATGGTCTTGGGGGAATGAGTGGGACGCGGCTAAATGCAATAATATAGAGCTGGAGGTAAACAGTACCAGTGCGGTGGGGATGTTTCCCACCGGTGCCAGCCCTTACGGGTGTTTGGATATGTTGGGTAATGTTGATGAGTGGACGATGAGTCTGTGGCGTGATTATCCTTATCGCGGCGCGGAGTGGCGCGAGGGATTAGAAAAGGGCGAAGATAGCGACCGGGTGGTGCGCGGGGGCGCCTTCCTCAATGTTCAGAACATCGCCCGCTGCGCCTATCGCAACAGGGACCTTCCTTTCAATCGCTTCAGCCACCTCGGGTTTCGGTGTGTCGTTTCCCCTATCTCTCCTACCTCTGCACTCTGAATCCTCTGCACTCTGGTACTCTGAATCGCTGGCATCTGGCGGAAGACTCGGGGCAAGCTGTAAATTTAATCATGGGGAAGGCTGGAGCCGCAACGCGCCAAATCTCGCCGAAGGCGAG